>JAEURZ010000004.1:100629-153315 GCA_016788905.1 Elusimicrobiota bacterium | reverse complement strand
GTGGCCACAACATTATCTCCATTGTAGGCCCCGGTTCCATCCCCCGCAATTGTGTATATGTTATTGGCCGTCATGGACTGGCCGAAATACGTCCCGCTTGTCTTGGCAATAAACCGAATGCGATGGTTCGAATAATCCGCAATCGCCACGTTCCCCCAGGGGTCAACGCTTACCCCGTAGGGATTATTTAAGGGTGTTGATGTGGCCGCACCACCGTCACCGCCGTAAGATCCCGTGCCCGTGCCCGCGATGGTATAGATATAGTTGGCGGTCATGGTTTGACCGAAATACGTACCCCCGGTTTTGGGAACAAATCGGATCCGATGATTACTTTGGTCGGCGATATAAACGTTTCCCCCCGCATCGATCGCCAGGGTTCGAGGAATATTGAGGTGAGCCGTGGTTGCCAACACACCATCCCCATTGTAGGAAGTCGTCCCCGTTCCCGCTATTGTATAGATCCGATGGGCCGTCATGGATTGACCAAAATAGGTCCCATCCACTTTTGGGGTAAATTTAATTCGCGAAACGGTATCCGTCGCGTATAGATTTCCAGCCCGATCAATCATTGTTCCCAAGGGGGAAAGTGAATCCCAATAGGCCACCCCTCCGTTTCCATACCCCGAGGGGACCCCCGCCCTCAAGTAGATGTTGGACGTCGTGAGTGCCGGCACATCCACCGAGGTATCCGACGCGACATTGCTCAGGCTGGTGGACCCCGCCCGGTTCTGGCCGACGACTTTGTAATACATCAACTGGTTGGGAGGGATCGTGTCGTCCGCGAAACTGGTGCTGTTGGTCATGCCCAGAATAAAGTCTGTGGTCGTCACTCCCGAATGGGTCGCGCGATAAATGGTATAGCTGTCCGCCCCCGTCGCTCCGCTCCAGCTTAAATTCACCTGCAAGAGGTTACCGGCCGCCGTCGCCGTTAAACCCGACGGCGTTCCGCTGGGGGGCGCCACCACGTCGGTTGCGTTACTGAACGCGATCGGGTTATTCACACTCGAAGCTGTCGTATACACCTGTAAGGCCAGTTCAAATGTCCCTTCCGTGGCCGATCCACCCACGTCGCTCCGCGCAATGAAGTAAAGCGGTGTCGTGCTGACCACCACATTCTGTGTAAATACCGCTGTATTACTTGAAAAGGGTTTCGAGGTGTTTTGCAACCGAATAGCAGTAGCATCAATGTATCCGCTGGAACTGACCCACACCTCAACGTTCGTTAAGTTCCCGTCCGCCGTATACCCGCTCGCCTGCACCGCCACCGACGAAATCGTCACCCCCGCCGCAGAATCCGACACCACCTGCGCCGTCCCTAAGATCCGTTGCGTCTCCCCCCGCCCCATCCACCCCGCCTGGCCCACGGCCTCCGCCAAGGTGACGGTCGATGCTCCAGAGACAGCGGAGGTCGTATTTGAAATACCGGACCAATTGCTGGATTCATCCTGCGTCCAAAGAACGAAATAATGGGTCATTCCGCCGGGTAAGCCTGTCATGGTTCTACTTCGAGACGATCCCGGTGTCACACTGGTCGTTGCAATGGTTACCGTGGTGGCGTTGGTGGGAGTCGTTGAAGTGCTCCAGCTCGCCGTATAGGTTGCATATTGAATCCGGTAATTCCCCGTTAAATTCCCTATCATGCCATCGTCCCCCGCGGACGCCCACGACAGGTCCACAGTGCCATCCACAGATCCCGTCACCGCGGCCAGGGTCGACGTGGAAGGCGAAACAACATCTGGGTCCCCCCCCGCAATCATGCGGACGACTTGATTGGCATCTGCCACATAAGCCAGTTTGTCGGCATCAACATATAGCCCTTCAGGGCCAGAAATGGCCTGGTTCGTGGCGAGAGCGTTTTCCCCATTGTATGTTGTCCCCCCCGTTCCTCCAATTGTGTAAATGTAATTGGCTGTCATGGATTGACCGAAATTGGTACCCCCTGCTTTCGCGACGAAACGAATCCGGTTGTTGTTCGTATCCGCGATATACACGTTGCCAGCCCCATCCACATTGACGTTTAGCGGCGAATTAATTCTTGTGCTGGTCGCACTCACATCGTCGGCTAAATAGCCAGACGTTCCATTCCCCGCTATGGTGTAAATGTAATTGGCCGTCATCGCCTGGCCAAAATACGTCCCTCCCGTTTTGGGTACGAAGCGAATACGATGGTTCGCCGAGTCGGATATATAAATATTCCCATTACTATCCACGGGCACACTTTTAGGATAACTGATTCGCGTGCTGGTCGCGCTCACATTATCCGCCAGATAACCCGCTGTTCCGTTCCCCGCGATGGTATAGATATAGTTCGCTGTCATCGTCTGGCCAAAATACGTCCCTCCCGTTTTGGGCACAAAGCGAATGCGATGGTTGCTCCAATCCGCGATGTAAACGTTCCCCGTCGAATCAATCGTGACACCGGTCGGGGAATCTAGGCGTGTGCTCGTAGCCGCCACATCGTCCGCAAGATAACCAGGCGTCCCGTTCCCCGCAATCGTATAGATATAATTGGCCGTCATCGTTTGACCAAAATACGTCCCTCCTGTTGTGGGCACGAAACGAACCCGGTTGCTGGTGGTGTCCGCAATATAGAGATTCCCGCTCGTGTCCACCGCAACTCCCTGAGGATCGAATAGGCGCGTGCTGGTGGCGGCCACATCATCCGCGAGATACCCGGCCGTTCCGTTCCCCGCAATCGTATAAATGTGGTTCGCCGTCATCGTTTGACCGAAATATGTCCCCCCCGTTTTCGGAACAAAACGGACCCGAGAGTCATTGTAATCCGCAACATATAGATTCCCACTGGAGTCGCCAGTGATGAGAACGCGGTCGCTGACGTTTTTGCTGTTAGCGATGCGATTATCTCCCCCATAAGGCGTATTCCCTGCCCCAGCAATGGTATAGATAAATGAACCCGTCACATTTTTTCCAAAATAGGTTCCACTTGTTTTTGGAACAAATCGAACCCGGTTATTGATGGTATCCGAAATATAGACGTTTCCACTTCGGTCGACAGTGACTCCATAAGCTAATTCAATACGCGTACTGGTGGCGGCCACATCGTCCGCTAGGTACCCGCCCGTTCCGTTCCCCGCAATCGTATAGATGTAATTTGCCGTCATGCTTTGCCCAAAGTACGTCCCCCCAGCCCTGGGGATAAAACGGATTCGATAGCTGTAGGTATCCGCAATATAAATATTTCCGCTTTGATCAAGAGAGAGACCTTTCGATATATTGATTCGAGTGCTGGTGGCGGCCACATTATCCGCCAGGTAACCGCTTGTGCCGTTACCGGCAATGGTGTATAGGTAATTGGCCGTCATGGTTTGGCCAAAATAGGTCCCCCCGGCCTTGGGCATGAAGCGAATTCGATAAGTAAACCCGTCCGTCATGTATACGTTTCCGCCAGCATCAACGGCAATACCCGTCACGCTGCTGATCCTCGTGCTGGTCGCGGCCACATCGTCTGCCAGAAAACCGGAGGTTCCGTTGCCGGCAATCGTGTAGATATAGCTTGCCGTCATCGACTGCCCAAAATAGGTTCCCGTCACTTGGGGAACAAACCGGATCCTGTAGTTGTCCGTATCCGCAATGTAAACATTTCCAGCCCCATCGAGGCTGACTCCCGAAGGGAGTTTCAGGCCCGTGCTGGTCGCCGCCACATTGTCCGCCCCATAACTGCTAGATCCATTCCCCGCGATCGTATAAATATAATTTGCCGTCATCGACTGCCCAAAATAGGTTCCCCCCGTTTTCGGTATAAATCGAATACGGTTATTTCCTTTATCAGCGATGTAAACGTTGCCCCCCGCATCCACAGCAACCCCTTCTGGATAATAAATATTTCTTGATGTAGCCATTGCGCCATCCCCGTTATACGCCGAGGTTCCAGTCCCAGCAATCGAATAAATTGAGTTTGCCACCATGGATTGGCCAAAAAAGGTCCCGGATTTTTTCGGAACAAACCGGATCCGCTTATTGCTTTCGTCAGCAATATAGAGATTTCCTTCGTGGTCCACAAAACAGGAAACGGGTGAATTCAGGTTTCCGTTCGTCGCGACAATTCCATCACCGGGGACATAGGCGGGCAACCCAGCACGCAAGTAGATGTAGTTTCGGGTCAGAGCAGGGACATCCACAGTGGTCGCCGAGGCCACCGCACTGGGACTCGAGCTTCCCGCACGATTGTTGCCCACCACAATGTAATTCCTCAACTGATTGGGAATCATTAAGTCATCGCTTAGACTGGTGGCCGTGGTTGTCCCCAGGAAATAGTCTGATGTCGTCACTCCGGAATGGGTGGCGTGAAAGATGGAATAACTATCCGCCCCCGTCGCCCCGCTCCAGTTTAGGCTCACTTTCAGGAGGTTGCTAGACGGCGTTGCGGTCAGTCCCGAAGGCGTCCCGCTGGGGGGCGCCACCACGTCCGTCGCGTTACTGAACGCGATCGGGTTATTCAATGTCGTAACCGTCGTATAAACCTGCAAGGCAATATCAAACGTCCCTTCTGTGGCTGATCCGCTAACATCACTGCGGGCAATGAAATAGAGGGGGGTGGTGCTCACAACCACATCCTGATCAAATACCGCCGCGTTGCTCGAAAACGCCTTAGCCGTCCCGTCTAGCCGAACCGCGTTCGCATCGATATAGCCGCTGGAACTGACCCACACTTCCACATTCGTGAGGTTTCCATCCGCTGTATACCCGCTCGCCTGCACCGCCACAGACGAAATCGTCACCCCGGACGCCGAATCCGACACCACTTCCGCCGTCCCCAAAATCCTCTGCGTCTCCCCCTGCCCCATCCAACCCGCCTGGCCCACGGCTTCCGTTAAGGTAACGGTCGGATTCGGAACGGAAGGGACCGCCGATGTGCTATTCGAAATACCAGACCAGTTGTTAGCCGAGTCTTCCGACCACAAAACAAAATAATAGGTTATGCCACTGGTCAACCCCGTGATCACCTTTGTTTGCATCGACCCCGGCGTCACGCTGGTGGTGGCAATGGTCACCGTGGTGGCGTTGGTGGGCGTGGTGCTTGTGCTCCAGGTGGCGGTATAGGTGGCGAATTGGATCCTGTAATTTCCCGTCAAGGTCCCGATCATCCCGTCGTTCCCGGCCGAGTTCCAATCTAAAGTCACACGCCCCCCCCCCGCCGTTGCTGTAAGTGTTGAAGTGGACGGGGCAATCGTATCGTCCCCAGCGATCATTCGGATTTTATAGTTTGCATCGCTCAAATACACCATGCTCCCCGGTCCTGCAAATACATCAACCGGCCAGAAGATACTTTTGCTCGTGGCCAGTGCATTTCCCCCGTCATTAATTTGATTTCCTGATCCCCCAATGGTGTAAATGTAGGTAGCGATCATGGACTGCCCGAAATATGTTCCCTCGCTCTTGGGAACAAATCGAATGCGATTGTTATATTTATCAGCAATGTAGACGTTCCCGCCCACGTCCACACTGATCCCTTCGGGATAGTTAATGCGGGTGGACGTAGCCGCCACATTGTCCGCCGAATACCCCCCCGTTCCGTTCCCCGCAATGGTATAGAGGTAAGTGGCCGTCATGGATTGTCCATAATAAGTCCCACTTGTCTTGGGCATGAATCGTATGCGTTGGTTTACGCTGTCCACGACATAAACGTTGCCATCAACATCAACTCTTACATCATAGGGGGAATTAATCTGCGTGCTGGTGGCCGCCACATTGTCCGCCAAATACCCCCCCGTTCCGTTTCCCACAATCGTATAGATGTAGTTCGCCGTCATCGACTGTCCGAAATACGTTCCCCCACTTAGGGGGACGAATCGGACGCGATGATTATTCTTGTCAGCAATATAGAGATTCCCCCCCGAATCCACGCTCACCCCGTAGGGCTGGTTAATTCTGGTCGACGTCGCATTTACGTTGTCCGCTAAATATCCACCCACGTTGTTCCCCGCAATCCTATAGCTGTAGTTTGCAGTCATTGACCGACCGAAATACGTACCTGAAATTTTAGGAACAAACCGGATGACGTTATTGCCCTCATCCGCTATATATATATTCCCACCAGCGTCCACGCTGACATCCGGGGGACTGCTGATCCCACAAGACGTGGCTAACACATTGTCTCCCCCGTTACTTGATAGCCCAGTTCCCGCAATTGTGTATATACAGTTCGCCGTCATTGACTGGCCGAAATAGATTCCCCCCACGTTGGGAATGAAGCGAATGCGATGATTAATCTGATCCGCAAAATAGATGTTACCATCGTCATCTACATGCAATCCTCCACTACTCATCGTCGTGGCCGTAGCGACCGCATTATCTGCCATATATATATATATGGGATAATCCCAGTAATCGTATAGATGTAGTTCGCCGTCATCATCTGCCCGAAATACACTCCCCCACTCTTGGGGATAAACCGAATCCGATAGTTATCGGTGTCGGCAATATAAACATTCCCACCAGCGTCCACGGAGACCCCAGCGGGATTATCTAGCCGCGTAGAAGTAGGTGCCACATTGTCCGACAAATAACCTGTTGAGCCATTTCCCGCAATCGTGTAGATGTAGTTCGCCGTCATCGACTGTCCGAAATACGTTCCCCCGGTCTTCGGAACGAACCGGATACGATGATTCAGATTGTCCGCTATGTAAACATTCCCACCGGAGTCCACGCTCACACCAGAGGGACAATATATCCACGCGGTAGTGGCAGATCTATTGTCCCAATATCCAGCTTGGCCGGTTCCTGCGATCGTGTAAATAGAGTTCGCCATCATCGTCTGCCCGAAATAGGCCCCCCCTCCCTTGGGGATAAATCGGATGCGATGGTTTTGATAATCCGCAATGTAGACATTTCCTCCGGCATCCACGCTCACACCATTGGGTTTGTTGATCGGCGTTGACGTGGCGACCACGTTATCTTCCACATAGCCCCCTGTCCCGGTTCCCGCGATCGTATAGATGTAGTTCGCCGTCATCGTCTGCCCGAAATAGGATCCCCCACTTTTAGGGATAAACCGAATGCGATGGTTATTCGTGTCACCAATATAGACATTCCCCGCCGCGTCCACATTGACGCCGTTCGGGGCGTTAATCTGCGTTGACGTTGCTGGCACGTTGTCCGCCACATACCCCGCCGTTCCGGTGCCCGCGATCGTATAGATGTAATTTGCCGTCATCGACTGCCCGAAATATGTCCCCCCATTTTTAGGGATAAACCGAATGCGATTGTTATTCGTGTCAGCAATATAGACATTCCCCCCCACGTCCACGCTCACTCCATAGGGCTGGTTAATTCGTGTTGACGTGGCGGCCACATTATCCGCCAGATAGCCATTCGTACCGTTCCCCGCAATCGTATAGGAACAATTCGCCATCATCGATTGCCCGAAATACGTCCCCCCTTTTTTTGGAATTAATCGGATGGCCGTGCGATTTCTGTCGGCAATATAGACGTTCCCAGAAAAATCGATACTCGTCGTGTTTGGGTAGCTTAACGTTTCGGTATAAGCCATATTTCCATTTCCGAGATTGCTTGGTCGGCCACCCCGCACATAGATGTTGGACGTTGTTAGTCCTGAGGTATTAACGGAAGTCGCGTTGGCGGGACTGCTGAGGGTGGATCCGGCCCGATTGGTTGCAAGAACCTTGTAATACATCTGCTGGGCGGGAGGGATATAATCGTCTATGTGACTGGTTCCGCTGGTCATTCCCACTATATAGTCCGTGGTGGTCACCCCCGAATGGGTGGCTCGAAAGATCGTATAGCTATCGCTGCCCGTTGCCGCCCCCCAAGATAAGGTAACCCGAAGAAGGTTGCTGGAGGCCGTAGCATTCAAGCTTGACGGGCTCCCGCTGGGCGGAGCCACCACGTCTGTGGCGTTCGTGAACGCGATGGGGTTATTGGCCGTATTTGCTGTGCTGTAAACCTGAAGTGCGATGTCGAACGTTCCTTCCGTGGCGGATCCGCTGACGTCGCTCCGAGCAATAAAATACAGGGGAGTTGAACTGATAAACACATCTTGCATAAACAACGCCACGTTGCTGGAAAAAGCCTTCGCCGTCTCTTCCAGTCGAATGGCGTTGGCATCAATATAGCCGCTGGAGCTGACCCACACCTCCACATTCGTCAGGTTTCCATCTGCCGTATACCCACTCGCCTGCACCGCCACGGACGAAATGGTCACCCCAGCCCCGGAGTTAAAAACCACCTGAGCCGTTCCCAAAATCCGCTGGGTCTCTCCCCGCCCCATCCATCCCGCCTGACCCACGGCCTCTGAAAGGGTTACCGTATCCACCACAGGCTCATCGTAATAGATCGTCACAGTCACATAATCCACCGTCACATGACGGCCAACGGTTGACGAAGCGTCGGTAGCGACTATTTTAACGCGGAAGGTGCTGGTGATCTCCGCCAGGCTCCACGAGCGACCCCAGGAATCCGTTGGCCCACCCACGGTGTAATTGGCGTCGGATAAGGTAAATTCGCCGGAACCCGGTGAACGTTGTGTGGAGGAATAATTGGTTCCGCTATTCCAGGAAACAGACGTTTGGGTGTATCCGTCTACCGCCGCATTGGTTTCCTTTGCTTCAATCATGACTTCAATCCCAACAATCGTTGAACCAACGGGGATGGAGGAAAAATCAAACCCATACAAAACCCCTGTGGCGGAAGCGCTGGTCCCCGTATCGGCCAGGGAATTATCAGACGACCCAAGCCGAGTGGTGGTCCAATTCGTCCACCCGGAGGTGTTGCTGGCAACGGTAGCGGTTCTGGTAATACTCGCCGCCCAGGAAGTAGCCCCCCCTAGAAAGAGTGCCCCCAACACCCAACTCCCCACACCAAATAACCATCGGAATTTCATAACTTGAGTATGTATCGAGATCAAATGAATTTCAAGCGTTTATTTCATTAAAATACGAAGGTTTTTAAGCCCAACCCATGGCGGACTTATCGTTAATTTAGCGACAATTAGGTGGGTTTTTGATCAAGGCGCTTGTGCCGTCACCTGGACTTTTATGGTTTGTTGATCCACGGTCGTGGTGGTTGTGGGGAAATCCATCCGAATCCATAAGGTTCGACTCTCCCCATCGGGCACAGAGGCCCCCGTGGCAGACCCGTCCACCGTAAAGACCGTCCCCGAGCTGGATTGCCCTGTCCCATACATCACATCTTCCACCCCATAATCCCCCGACACCGGCGCTGTCCCGTGGAACGCCCCGTAAATCACCAATTGGTCAGGCCCCGCCGGCGGGGAACTCTTGACGCTCCAGGGGCTCCCCACCGTTTGGGTCGATGCTGTGAAACTGTAGGTGTTGGCCACATTCCCATCGTTTAAGAGCACCGTCCCCGTGGACCCCGCCACCGTTGACCCCATCATCACCTCTCCCCAATCCTGAGCCCCACCGCTCGTAATGCTCACCGAGCGCACCGTCACGAACGGCACCACCGACACCGTGGCCGATATGACCGACCAGTTGTCCACCTCATCTTTCGTCCAAATCACGAAATACCAGGGCTGAATGAGTCCCACCACCACGGAGGTCGATTGCCCCACCCCCGGCGTCACATTGCGAGGAAAAGGGGACGTTCTCAACTAATCAACTAAAGTTGCCGCTGTCGCATCGCCGAAATTAATCCAAGATGAAGCAAAGACGTATGTTTTTAATGTTTTTAGAGTCGGAATAAGGGAATAGCTTCGACCCAACGCATTGCCCATTTATTTCAGGAATACGTCAGATAACATGTTCGTGCAGAAAAAAAGAATGGAAAGGATTAAAATTTCAAGCCAAGCTGTAGGCCAAAATCGTAGGCGTCTCCCGTCAATCCGAGGAGAAGAAGCCCTTGAGCCTCCATTGTTCCATTGACGGGTTTCCATACCCCCCCTGAAGTCAGGTAGGCCTCCTGCGCGGTGTTGGGAAGTTTCACACCGTCAATTTTATCACGACCATGATTAATCACACGAAAATCCGCCGACAACATCACTTCTTCTGAAAGGGGGTACATGGCCCCAGCCGAGTAGCTCAATGCATTTCCCCACCGCGTGTCCCGCCCCTCGGAATAAAGCTTTAGACCAATCTGCGCATACCCGCGAACCGCCCGAAGTGGGAGAGTTAAACCCGCGTTTCCCAAAAGGCCAATCCCACCAGCCCCGAGCCCATGATCCGAATCTCCCGTTGGGAGTGACACACCAAACTCTCCCACAGCCTTGAGGGGATCGGGGAATAAATTACCAGGCAATCGATGTTTTACCGCAAAGGCAATATCCGACACACCGGAATCGTCCCGCACCCCGGACGAATCTAAAGTTTGAAATCCCCAAACTGCCCCCATTTCCCATTCATTTTTTAAAGGCATCGTAACCGTGGCACCAATTTCAGTCAAATCCGTCCCGCCAGCCCCACCACTTCCAATTCGCAGGTGCGGCGAAACATCCCATTTTTTATCCGACAGGACAGCATCGAATCCGGGTGCCCAAGGATCCAGCACATTCACGCGTGCCCACCCACAAACAGAAGACCCGATCAATCCAACGGAAAGTAAAATACGAACAGAAATGGATTTCATGTTTTCACCTTTTGATCGATTTATAGGATGATGCATTGACTCCCTGAAGGACGACTCTAAAACGAATCCCCGTCTAGTCGTCCAGATCAGCGGCGCTAAACACCTTCTTCCCTTCATTGGTTTCATCCCCCGTGGAAGCTTGCATCAGGAGACTGAAAAGAATGGAAACTCGCCGTGCAGGTAAGTCTAACATTTGATGACGAACGGCGGGAGTCAAGGAATCCACAGCCCTCAACACCGTTGACTTCCCGGGTTGGGACTGCAATTCATTAGCGACGTCAACGATCGACGGAACCGCGTCCGGTGCCAGAGAATCCGAAAATGGCAAAAACAGTCTGTTCATAAAAGCCACAACTTCAACATTTTTCCCCTTCCGAACAACCTCGATGGCGGGGCCTTCCAATATTTTATTTTTATACCCGTCGGCTAATTGGTTCCGTTTATCAATAAAACTTGCTCCTGTCCGTCGTTGTTCATAGTTCGAATAGGGGAGGACCGTCTTTGCGGCCTGTTTGCTCTTTTTTGATCGGCTCGATTTGCTCTGCCGTTGACGGGAAGGCGAAACGCTCCACGCGGGAGCGGGATCTTTCGGGAGAATTGTTGCCGAGGAAGATTCCCCCTTTCGAATGGCTCTTCTCAACCGGACATCTTTTTCAGCTTCCACAATTTTTGCAGTGCAACGATGAATATACTCCTTGGCTAAAGGATGGGTGGGCTCTTCTTTTTTTACCTTCAGGAAAATTCGAAGCGCCTTATCAAATTCCCCTTTTTCAAACAACCGAACCCCTTGGTCCGTTAATTTGGTGATATCCGCGGCTGCAAGGGATTGACCCGTCGTCGCGAAAAAAACGAGGAGCAATCCCCTGCTCACCCACAACAAGAGGGAACGGCGGTTCATGACCCTTGGTCCACCGGCAACGAAATCAAAATAGATGTCACTGACCCCCGAGGCCCAGCGGGTTCTGCATAAAAAACAAACCGATCGCCATCCAGAATTAAGGCATCCTCGAAAAAGTTTTTAAGGGCATTCACGCGCTTCAAAGCCAGGGGTTTTCCTCCTTCATCCTCATACACCGTAATCCTGTAGGGGTTGCCCGCGTAGCGCCGCATTCGGTTCAATAAGGCCCTCACCAATGGGAGGACCTGAGGCGAGATCTCCGCAGAGTCGCGCTGAAACAAAACACTGTTTTTGAATTCCACGTGGAGGACACCTAAGCGGGTGTACTGAAGGACGTCCAATTGAATGGGGTAACCAAAATACTGTTGCGGAATACCACGTCCATCGGTCAATCGCAAGATAGGGAGGTACACTTCACCCGCAAGTAAAACCATTTCGCCATCTTTAAACCCATCCCAGACCACGAGATCCTGGGGAAGGATGAGACCAGCCACCTGATACACGATTTGACTTAGGGGCCCCTCCACTTGAAACGACCAATTGGACGAATCATAACCCGCGGGGATCTCCATCCGAATGAACGGCGGTTCAGGAATCCGAACCGGGAAAGGGCTCATGGCTTGCCGCGGGTCCAAAACCGACAAATTAAGGACTTCATTTCCCGGTAAGTGGTCGACCGGGCCGGTTAAAACTTTTTCCGTTTGGCCAGGTCGGGAAAACCCCACTACTTCTTTAAAGGGAAGGTTGAACGACGGAGGGTCCAGAACAATGGGCACCTCGTCCCGGGCGCCGACCTCAATATTTTGACTCATGGATTCCACTGTCCCTGTGGAGGAACGGGCGGTGTCGGGTGTAGGAAGGGCTGCCGCCCCCCGCCCCCCTGCGTCCAATTGCCCCTGAGACGATTCCGGAGTTACGGATTCCAATCGGGGAGCTGTCTTAGAAACCACAGGAGCGGATTCGTTTGCGAATAAAAAGGGCCCTCCCAGGAAAAGGAGAAGCATGCAAAGGGAAAAACCCCATGGATTTTTCATTTGAGAGAGAACCGGAATTCGATGGACCCTTCCTCAACGATATTCCCTTTTTTGCTCGGAAGTTTTTTAAAAACCCAGCGCGATAAAGCGGCCTGAGCCAATTCGTCCAGTTCGGGATATCCCGAGGTTCGGATCAAATTGATGTTCTCCTTCACCCGGCCATCGGGTGTAACCCAAAATTGAAATTGAACGGAAGCTTCAATCCCCTTTTTCCGGGCCCATTCCGGATATTCGGGTATTTCTTGATAATCAATACCCCGGTCTTTCAGTTCACCTCTCACGGGGAATAACTCCTTCAGTCTTTGTTCTTTGGTTAAGTCCCTTGGTTTGGCCTGAATGGCAGGGAAATCCAAAACGTCCTTATTTTTATTCGTTTCCGCAAAAGTAATGGGGGCCCCGGCGTGTGTGTCTTTTTTGAGCCCAGAGGTTGGCAGCGCCGGTTCAGATGAAGGCGGCGGTGCCAAAAGGATCTTCCCCGATTTGACCGAAGGCGCGACAAGGCCCAGTTCCCCCCGCGGGGAAGCCCCCGAGGGTACCACAATCGTTTGGGTTTTATCGACAGAGATCGAGTGTCCCCCACCGGTTTCAATAGAACCAATCGTGTTTTTAGCCACCAAAAATTGCCCCCGATCAATAATTTTCTCAATGTTTACGCCAGAAGTGGAAAGGGGTTTCGAATCAGAATTCACCTGAAGGGGTGTCACTCCCCCCGCCACCAGGGGGGCAGGAATCGCCGGAGCCAAGATTCTATTAATGTCCGGGAGCTTCGGAGACGTCGTCCCCGTCGGGGTCGGAAGACTTACCGGAGGTTTAATCAGGTGGGAAAGGTCAATGGTCTTCGTCACCTTCCCTAGAACCGGTGGCGGAACAACCATACCTTGGGCCACCACACGATCGATAGCCGCCTCTCGCATTTGAATGACAATCAGGGGATTCCTCACGTTCCCCTTAAGAGGGGCCTTGACCTCCATCATAAATAAGGGCAAATGAAGGACCAGCGCCACCAGGAATAAGAAGGTGTCACGGGAAACCGGCTGTCGCCCATACACCAACTCCCACGAACGTGTCACCACGGGTTTGTCCCTCGAAGGTTTTTCGCAACTTTCTTTTCATCTTCATTAAATTCGCGAGTCCCCACAGCCACATAACGGGCCCCCGCCTCTTTGGCAATTTTAATCAAGTCTGTGAGCCCACCATACGTCACTTTTTCGTCGGCGCGAATAATGACGAAAACATCGGTGGCGTGCGTCCGAAGTTGACGGTTAATCTCTGCCCCCAAATCGGATAGGGCGACCTCGGTCGTGTTCACCGCGAGGCGTCCTTCGGGATCAACGGTTATGGAAATATTGTTTTCCAAATCTTCTTTCGACACGTGCGCTTTCGGTAAAGTGACTTCCACAGGGGCCTTGTCCATGATCGGCGATAGAATCAAGAGGATCACCAAGAGCACCAAACAGAGATCGATCACAGGCACAATATTCACGCCTCCGATCGCCCCATCGATGGTGATCCGCCGCCGGACATCGTTCATTTCTTTTTCCCCGGAACCACATTTTTGACGAGAGAAACTTCCCCCGCACCCATCTGTTTGACCCCGTCCAACACCTCGACCACTTTCCCCACAAAAACATCATCGGCCGCGCTCACCAGAACCGGCCGTTCCCGATCGGCCGCCAACCGCTCATGGAGACTGGTGAACAACACATTCAGGTTCTCAAAGGGCATATTATTCAGCCGATAGCCTTCGTCAGAAATAGCGATCAGAAGCGGAATCTTCTCTTCCGGACCAGCCTGTCCCTCTTGGCCGGAAGACGCCACTTGAGGCGTCGCCACCCGGATCATGGACTGACTGATCATGGGAGAGAGAACCATCAAAATAATCAACAACACCAACGTTAAGTCCGCCAAGGGAACCACGTTGATTTTCTCGGTTTCAGCCATATCGTCTTCGTTCATGAGATCATTCAAGTGCGAGGTCCCCCTCCAGAAGATGAGACACGGTTTCGCCCGTCTTGTTCCCGCCTGTTAAATTAAACATCCCGCCCTAAGGAAACAATCAGCGCAATCTCTTGCCCGAAAATATTCAAACTATTTAAAATATGTTTCAATTTGAAATTGAAATAGTTGTAGATGAGCGCGGCGGTCACCGCAACGACAATACCCGCCGCGGTCGCGTATAACGCTTCTGAAATACCCGCCGCCACCACCCCAGGCCCGCCGGATCCGGTCATGGCCAGGTCACGAAAGGCGGCCATCACCCCCAGCACGGTCCCCAACAACCCCAAAAGAGGCGAGATAAAACTCAAGGTCCCAAACAGCCCCAGTCGCCGACTCAAGAGAGCCTGTGTTCGTTGAAAGTAGAGCGTCAACACATGGTCCATTTCCGTTCGCTCCCGCGAATGAGACGCGGCCAACACCGCTTCCAACGCCTCCGCAATCAATCCATTTCCCTGCCCCGCCAGAACCTGAGCCTCTTTCAGCTTCCCGGCCACCACATATTCTTTCAAACTCTTGAACAAAAAGGGATCGATGTTTCCCATACGGGCAAAGAACAGGACCCGCTCAATAAAGACACCCACCATAATGACCGACAGAAACAACAACACCGGCATGACCAAACTGATTTTCAATATGCCCCAAAAACTCAACTCGTGCATGGATTCCCCCTAAGCGTGTATTCCCCTGTCATTTTTTCGTTGCCCCTTGCGCCGGCGTTTGAGACTCGATCGCGGCGCGAATGGCCGAAATTTGGGTCTGAGCCAAAATTCGGCTCGGGTCATCGGTGGCATTTTTCAATACATCCCCATACACCGATAAAGCTTTTTCGGCGTCGTTGGCGGCCAAATGGAGGTCCGCCAAAGCCAAGAGTCCCGCGATCCGATAGGGATCCCCTTTCGCACCAACGGTTAAGAGCGCTTCGTAGGATCGACGTTCACCCACGGGTTCCGAAAGAGTTTTATGAAGGCGCGCCAGCAGGTATAGGGCCTGGGGATACTCTTTCCGTTTCGAGGGAACCCGCCGGTAAGCTTCGACCGCCCGCGATTCTTGACCGACTTTTTCCAAAAACTGCCCCAGTTGAATAAAAGCCACCCCGACGTCCTCGGCCTCCGGAAAAAGTTCCGCGTAGCGAAGATAGCCCCGGGTGGTTTTTTCCACATCACCCAAACGCGCGTATGAAATAGCGGCGTTCAACACCGCGCTCCTGGACAGGTCATCATTTGGGAACGTCTTACTGAATTCCTCGAAAACAGCGGCACTTCGATCAAAGTTATTCAAACTAAAATACGACACCGCCAAATGAAACTGAGCGGGAGCGCTATTGGCATTGCCCGGAAAGCCTTGAAGGAAACTTTCGTAAGAGGCCACCGCGTCTTTGTAGTTTTCTTGCAGGAACAAAGATTCAGCCCGATAATACGACGCCTGAGACGCCCAGGAAGAACTGGGGAATTCATACAAAATCTTTTGAAAATTATTTCGCGCCGCATCGTAATTCTTTTCGTTGAAATTCTTGGCTCCTTCGCGCCAATACACATCCGCCAAAACGGGTGTCTTCGTTTCCCCTCGGAAAGCGGTTTCCATCTCGGCGACCGTCATTCCCGAATTGTAAGAAGCCAATTGAATGTAGTTGCTCACCTGATTCAACTCGGGATCGGTTGGGAAATGCCCCTTAAAACTCAAATAGCTCTCAATCGCTTTGGCCCATTCTTTCGCGTTGAAATAAGATTGTCCAATCTGAAAACGCGCGTCTCGCACGAGCGGGGATTTGGGGAAATTACGCACCAAGGTTTCGTACCCCACCACGGCTTCCAAATACTTGCCCAATTCAAAACGGGTTCGGGACGCGCGAAACAAAGATTCCGCGGCGCGACTGTCCCTGGGAAACTGAACCGATATCTTCTCCCAGGTGTCCGCGGCTTCGTTGTAGTATTCCGCCCTGTAAAGACTGAGCGCCTGCTGGTAAAGGGAAAAGGGAATCATCGTGTTTTTGGGGTCAATGAGTTCCAATCTCCGATAGTAGGAAACAGCTTCTTCATATTTCCGGGAATTAAAAGCAATGTTCCCCATATCCATGGTCAGTTTTGCCATGAGCCCTTTGTTTTCCGTTTGTTGCGCGCTTTGATACGCCCGTTGAAGAACCGGCAACGCGTCTTTCACGCTTTTGTCCATGGCGTATGCCAAGGCCTGGGCACGGAGAGATTCCGTCCGCCAGGGATGGTCCGTGGGCGCCAAAAGAACAAATTCATTAAAATATTTATGCGCCTGGGCAAAATCCCGAAGTTTCATGGCCGAGTGCCCCATCCAATACACCGTTTCAGGGAACTTTTTTTGAACTTCAGGATCGACACGACGCCACAAACTGCTGACCTGGGTGGAAATGGATTTATATTCCCCCGCGCGAAAAAAGTTCATGCACGAAAGTTCGGCCGCCTTAGCGGCGTAAGGCGTTGAAGAAAAATGTTCGGCCACCAGCTGGTAGGTGGCAAAAGCTTCCGCTTTTTTTTCCATCCGTTCAAAAGCATAGGCTTGGACCAAAAGGGTTCGAGGCGTCAGTTCCGGGTCCTCCCCCTTTTTTATGAAATCATTGGCAAGTTCCACGGCTTTTTCGTATTTCCCTTCAGCGGCGCGGGCCCAGACCAGCCGGTAATTGTTTTCCATGGTCCGGTTTTTGGCCGATCCTTTCCGCAACAACCGAATGATCTTTTTAATACTGTCCTGAGCCGCGAGAGATTCAATCAAGAGGTAGTTGACGTTCGCCGCCAAGGCCGGCTCTAATTTCTTTCGATTGAGTTTTTCTAAACCCGCTTCCGCTTTCGCGAATTCTTTCATCCGCACCCAACAACAAGCCAACCGATAAAGCGCCAGATTGTCCCAGGTCTCCGATCGATGGGACAAATAGATATCTTCAAAGGTGTGCGCCGCGAGCAAGAAATCCCCCTGGACGTAAAACGTTTCCCCCAACTCAAACCGGGCTCGGTCGGCCCATACCGAATCGGGATACGATTGGGTAATGCGGCGGAACATTCCGCTGGCTTCCGGATAGCGTCCCATTTGACGGAAACTAAGCCCCGCAAAATATTGACTGGCCGGGTTTCGATCATCGCGAAGAAAATAAGCCAACGCGCTTGGGTATTTGCGCATTTGCCACTGGATGAGACCCAGGGGAAGCATGTAGCGCGGGTGTGTTTTGTAAGCGGGATAAAGAGCTGTAATTTCTCGAAATCGTTCGTAGGCCCCTTCAAAATCACCGGCCGACAAGGTCGCCAAGGCCCACCCAATCATGGCCTCAGGAACAAGCGCCTTAACCGGACCTTCGGTCACCTCCCGATAATATCCCGCGGCTTCGTTGTATCGGCTTTGGCGCATAAGCGACGTGGCCATCCGTAACCGAACGGATTGGCGGAAATAGATGTCTTTGGAAGGAACTTCCGATAAAAGTTTGAGGAGGCGGGTCGCTTCTTCGAAATTCTTTCGGTCCATCAGCATATCCGCCACCGCGTATTGGGATCCCACTTCTTCCAATCCCGGGGCGACCTTGTGCAAAAAACCTAAATAATTGCGCACCGCTTGGTCTAATTCATTTTGTTGGTATTTGAATTGAAACGTCCGGATCGGATCAACCCGAGAATCTTTTTTCTTTGGAGCCGCCCCAAGAGACGCCGAACCCGAAAGAACAAAAAGTAGAGCTCCCAAGACAAATCGATTTCCTACCGATTTCCGGCCTCTTAAAATACAGGGAATACAACCCGCTGTTCGGTATAATCTAAATTTCATAAAAAAAATGTAAACAAAAGATTTTGTGTGCAAATAAGTCCAAATTCAGACTTAGCCCGGAATTTTCAGTTGGAGCACGGGATTTGACGAACATCCTGCTTTAAAATTTACAAAATAACCTAAATGTTATTCCTTAATTAATTCGATTGCAACACAATGGCCAACGAGGGGAAAGTTCAATAAAGCGAATGGTCAGGGGGTGACAGATAAAAGAGAACGCCCCTTTTCATCCGAACGCCGTTGATTGGGATCCCGAATGGTTTTCCCGTCCACGATGATATTGTACGCGTAATCCCCCGTGGCCAAAGAAAGAGTTAGACTCCATTGACTGGTGTTGTTTTTTCGATAGGCTTGGGGCACCCATTGGTTAAAATCCCCCACCAATTGAACGGACTTTGCGGTCGAATTGTCATAAGAAAAGGTGCGACGATAAATTGCCTTGGCCACCGAGGAGGAAAGGGAGACCTCTTCGGGTTCTGGGGAAGTGTGAAGACTCGAGGCGTTATTTTCAGGGACGGGGAGGTCCAATCCGGGCTCAATTTCTTCCCTGGGAAGGGGCGCCAACACCGGTTCGCTGTCTATCGCAGAACGTCCTATGGCGGGGGCAACGGATTTGAGACCCTGATACCGGTTCCAAGCCAAATGACCGGCCGCGGCCAAAAAACCTAAATTAAGAAGAATTAAGACGGCAATGGTTTTCCTGTTCATGGGGCCGTCGGTCCCTCAGAAAGTGTCTCTAATAGCTTCTGGAGTTTTCCCACTTTCTCCCGGAGTTCCTTGACTTCTGTTTCAAGCGTGTTTCCCTTCTCGTCCTCAATGGCAGGAACGGCGGGACCCGCTTTAGCTCCCGGGGCCCCCCCCGTGACCAATTCATCCAAGCGTTTTTCCGAATTCCCCACCCGTTTAAGGAGGGGATCCAAATACAAGGGTTCTCGCTTTACCTCTGCTTCTAATCCCGCAATGCGCCGGACCAATGTTTCGTACATATGGAAATCGACCACAGATTTTTCTTCTACGGGGGGAGGGCTCGCCACGGGGACAGGACCGGGGGGTGGTGGCAACGGGGAGACCTCTTCCGAATTTGGCCCCGGAGAAGGAACAGCAGAAACAGGAAGAACCACCGGGTCTGGCCCTTTACCTTCTTGAGGAGGAATGACAACGGTCTTTTCTTCCGGGGGAATGGGGGTGATCGGTTCTTGGGGTAAAACAGGCACCGGTTTCTTCATCACTTTTTCGGACGAGGGGGAGGCTTGGACCACCGGGATCCGTTTTGGTTTTTTCTTCTTTTTCCCGTCGTCTCCTTCCCACATCATCATGCCATCAACTTCAGGGACGGAAACATCGATCGGCCCCTGAACAGAAGGCTCCACAATGGACACGGACGGGACGATCGGATCCTTTTTTTCCGCCTTTTTTGCGGTCGACACCGAGTCGGGTTTCGTTTTGATCAATTTCCCCACCAACCCGATCAACAGAATGAAGCCGAACATGAAGGCCGCTACATAAACGGTAAACTCCATGTCCTGCATTTCTATATACGTTCTAAAGAAGTCCCTCATAGTAGGAATTTAATGGAAATAAGGCCTTTTGTCAATGAATTCTACACACGGTGAAATCGTTTCGCCAAATCATCGTCAGAAAAACGGAGAAAAGCTGGCCGACCGTGGGGACACGTCCAGGGCCGTGGCGCCCGCTGAAGTTCCTGAATGAGATGCCCCATTTCCGGGAGCGCTAAGGGATCCCCCGCCTTCACGGATCCTCGACAGGCCGCTCGGGTCACGAGGGCGTCCCACCCGCGCGGGATGCGCCCCGCTAAAATATCATCCACTAACCCCTCCAGCAAAGATCGGACCTTGTCCCCCTCCGCCAACGCGGCCGGCACAGCCAGAATACGCCAAGCGTTCCCCCCAAACGGCTCAAGGGAATACCCCAGACGTTCAAAATCCATCTTTTGGGCGAGAACAACAGCGGAGGCTTCCGGGGACGGTTCCCAAACCCAGGGCAGTAAGAGCGATTGTTTCGCCGGGATGCCCGTGGCGGCCTTTTCCGATAAGACTTCATACAAGACCCGCTCCGCGGCAGCGTGTTGATCAAAGAGAAAATAGTTTTCTTCCACGCGGGCTAAAATATACGTGGCGTAGAGTTGAGCCACGGGCTCAAACTTCGCTTCGCGAAAGTATTCCGGGGTCAGTTCTTGGGAGGACTCCAACCGATCCCCCCCCGGACCTGGGAAAAAACTTAGGGGTGATTGAACAGCAAAGGCAGCTTGGACTTCCGCCGTTGAGGGGCCCCGTTGAAATTTTGGCGCGGCAAACGACCCCCGGCCCACTCCGGAGGAAATCCCAGTGGGAAGAGGTGAAAATTCCGGTGGAACGTCGAGATCGGCCCTCGGAGCCCCAAACACGGTCCGGGGCTGAACGCTTCGGCCAAGCGCCTTTTGAATCGCACGACTGAGAAAATCATGGACTTCGCTTTCGTGGGAAAGCCGAACCTCCCTTTTCGCGGGATGGACATTGACGTCCACCAGGGTCGGGTCCACTTCGATAAAGAGCAGCGCGGCGGGGTGCCGCCCCACCAAGAGGCGGCCCCGGTACCCGTCGTAGAGAGCGTGCGAGAGCCGCCGGCTGGTCACCACCCGTTGGTTGACAAAAAAGCGTTGATACCGGGCGGTGGACTGGGGCGCGTTCACGTCCGACACCCACCCCCGCACCCGCATAAACCGTCCCGATTCGTCCACTGGTTTTAACGATTGGGCACGATCCACTCCCCACAGGGATTCCAACCGCTCCATCATCCCGGTCTCTTCGCCTCCCAGTGCGGGAAGAGACAACGTCGCTTTCCCTTCAGAAATTACGCGAAAAGCCGTCCGCGGAGCCGCCCAAGCGGCGTCTTCAACCGCACGGAAGAGGAGCGATCGTTCGGTGGGATCGGATTTGAGGAATTTCAATCGGGCGGGTACGGCGAAGAACAAGTCGTCGGCGGTCACCGAGGTCCCTCCCGGCGCGCCAGCGGGACCGTCAAACGTCACACGTCCGGCCTCCGCGCGAAGGGCCCACGCTTCAGGAGCGTCAGCCCGCCGGGTGAGTAATTCAAACCGAGAAACAGCCATGATGGAAGGCAACGCCTCCCCGCGAAACCCGAAGGTGCCCACCCGCTCCAAATCATCTAAATTGCGGATTTTGGAGGTAGCGTGCCGTTCCAGGGACAGACGAGCGTCCTCGGGCGTCATGCCTTCCCCATCATCGGAAACACGCAACCGTTTCCGCCCGGCTTCTCGCCATTCCACATCTATCCGTCCGGCCCCCGCGTCGAGAGAATTTTCCATCAATTCTTTCAGAACGGACGCCGGACGTTCCACCACCTCACCCGCGGCAATCCCGCGGATGATGTCTTCGTTCAATTTAAGGACGTGGGCCACTTATTTCAGTTTGACCGGTTTCGCGCACAGGGAGAAATAACCGCATTTTCGGAAACACACATCTTTCACACCGAAAGAAAGTTTCAATTCACAATCTTGAAAGTCTTCCGCCATCGCGTTAATCTTATCAACTGTTTCTTTTTTCAAGTGATCAAACTTAACCCCCACGCCGGTCGTATCCCCTTTCGGCGCGATCCAGGCCACGCGGCCCAGCAGTTCGACCCCTTCCAAACCGGGGACGTCCAAGAGCATTTTGAGTTTGGCGTTTCCAGACACATGGGCGAACACGATCAACGCCATTCCCCCCGCGGATAAGTTGGTCAACACCGCCGGGACTTCTCGCACGGTAGGATCCATCACAAACAAGTCCACCGGCTCCGCAATATCTTTCAATACTGGAAACCGCTTGTGACTACGTTTTTCTGCCTTCAGCATGAATCCCTCCCAGGACCAACCATGTGAGCACCGCGCTCATCATAACAAAGACCACACCAATCGAAAAGATTTTTACGCTCCCCGGACGTCCCCCTCCAGTTTTCGTTTCAACTCATCCAACGCTTGGAGCGCCGCCAAAGGAGTTAATCCGTTGGGGTTAAGGGCACGGAGCGCTTCGATCGCCGGATGATCGGAAAAAAGATCCCGCTGTCCTTTCGGCGCTTGCCGGTGTTCGATTCGCCGCCCCGCTTCAAATCCCTTCAACAATTCTCTTGCCCGGGTGACCACGCCCGCTGGAAGCCCCGCCATTTGGGCCACATGAACCCCGTAGGACCGATCCGCCGGCCCCGAAAGAATCTGGTGAAGGAACACCAGCTCACTTTTTCCGTCCGGCCGGGTCCATTCGCGCACCGCCGCGTGATGGTTCTTCACCCGCGGCAGAAGATGGGCCAATTCTGTCAATTCGAAATAATGGGTCGCAAAAAGAACCTTAGGCCCCAGCCGTTCCGGGGTGCCCGCCAACCACTCAGCCGTGGCCCACGCCACCGCTAAACCGTCGTAGGTCGAGGTCCCCCGCCCCACTTCGTCCAAGATCACCAAACTTCGGGAGGTCGCGTTCAACAGGATGTCCGCCACTTCACGCATTTCGACCATGAAGGTGGAGGCCCCGCCCGCTAAATCATCCCCCGCCCCAATCCGGGTAAAAATCCGATCCACCAATCCCAAACGAGCTTTTGCGGCGGGAACAAAAGATCCCATTTGGGCCAAAACCGCTGTCAAGGCCGCCTGTCGAAGATAGGTGGATTTCCCCCCCATGTTCGGGCCGGTCACCAGGAGAAGACGTTCCTCCTGATCATCCAAATAAATATCGTTCGGAACGAAAGCCCCGCCGCCTCGCGATTCCAACACCCGCTCCACCACGGGGTGCCGCGATTGATCGGCAACAAACACATCGGCGTCGGTGATTTCCGGGCGAACCCAGCGACCCCGTTCGGCGCTTTCTGCCAAGGCCGCCAACGCGTCCGATTGCCCCAACGCTTCAGCCAAACGGAAAAGAGATTCCCGATGAGCCAAAACCCGGTCCCGCAATTCCGCTAAAAGTTCGCGCTCCAACGCCAGAGCTTTCTCATCTGCCCCCAGAATTTTTTCTTCTTGGGCCTTCAGTTCCGGTGTGACATACCGTTCCGCGTTTACCAATGTTTGTTTCCGAATCCAGTGGGAAGGGACCTTCCCCAAATTGGATTTCGACACTTCCAGGTAATACCCAAAAACAGAAGTGAACCCGATCTTCAATGAACCGATGCTGGTCTTCTCCCGCTCTTCCGCTTCTAACCCCGAGATCCATCCTCGCCCCTGGGAAGCCAAGGCCCTCAATTCATCCAACGCCGCCGAATAACCCTCCCGAATCACTCCCCCCTCCGCCAAACGCATGGGAGGGGCGTCCGCTAAGGCCGACTCTAAGAGGTCCCGGAGTTCCGGAGGGACATGGAACGCCTCCGACAGGGCCCCCAACGGATGGTCTCCCGTGAGAGTCACCGATTCACTTAAAATGCTTCCCGCTTCAGGCGCCAACCGAATCGTTCGCCGGAGCGCGCTCAAATCCCGGCCGGTCACGGTTCCGGCCGTTAAACGTGATAAAATCCGTTCTAAATCCGCGGTCTCCCGGAGGAGTGTTTGAAGCTCCTTCCGTTCCCGTCGGGCGTTAAAAAAATATTCCACGCGATCCTGTCGTTCCCCAATGGCCTTCCGATCCATCAAAGGACGGAGCAACCAGGCGTTCAACCGCCGGCCTCCCATGGCCGTGGCGGTGATGTCAATCAAATTCCATAGGCAGGTGGGAACCCCGGTGGGCCGGGCCCCCGGCTCGGGCAAAAGATCCAATCGCCGAATCGCTCCCTCATCCAACACCATGAACTCATCGAGGTTGAAAACCTGGGGAGGGCGGAGAGCGCCCAACGCCGAAGCTTGGTTCTTTTCTACATAGGAAAGCAATGCCGCCACCGCCGGTCGCGCCGGATGCCCCACCGCCAGCCCAAACCCGGCCATCCCCGAAACCCTGAAAAGAGTTTCCGCCCGTCGATCTAACCCCTCGTCCATAAAGAGAAGCGAGGGGACGGAGGTCACTGTCCGACCCAGGGGAGCCACCACCCCTTCGGGCCAAAGGATTTCACGAGGCGAGATCCGACCCAATTCATCCGCCAACCGTCGAACCGCAGAGTCCCCTTCTCCAAAACGGGCGTAGCGGAATTCCCCTGTGGACATATCCGCCCAAGCCAAACCGGCCCCCCTTTTTTCCTGAGAGGGCCAGACCGCCGCTAAAAAATTATTTTCTTTCGCCGACAGGAGTTCTTCCTCCAACACCGTCCCCGGGGAAACGATCCGAACCACATCCCGGGCCACCATCCCTTTCGCGGCGGAAGGGTCTTCCATCTGTTCCGCCACCGCCACCCGCAACCCCTGTTTCAAGAGTTTCCCAAGATAACCCGAGAAAGCGTGATGGGGAAACCCACACATAGGAACCCCCTGCCGCTGGGTCAACACCAGTTCCAAAATAGGGGCCGCACGCCGGGCGTCTTCTTCAAACAACTCATAAAAATCGCCCAACCGAAAAAACAGGAGCGCGTCAGGGTTCTTGGATTTCAAATTTCGGTATTGCCGCATCACCGGCGTGAGGTTAACGGAAGGAACGGATGGTTCAGTCATGAAAGAACCCCTTTACCTGTTGAAGCCGTCGGATGGATTTCTCCGTGGCCAATACCCGGGTCACAAATGTTCGGGTTTCTGAAAAAGGAATATCCTGAATCGTCAGGGGTCCGTTTTTGATCCATTTGCGCACATTTCTCGGGCCGCCATTGTAGGCGGCCAAAAGGGCCACGGGATCCTCTCCAAACTCCTGGCGCAAGACCCCGAGGTAATGGACCCCCAAGCGAATATTCGTTTCCGGATCGGCCAAATTCGTCTGGGCGGGATCCATTCCCAATCGCATCGCCATTTCTTTTCCTGTTTCAGGCATGAGCTGCATCAACCCCACGGCCCCTCGATGGGACTTGGCCGTCTTTGAAAATCCGGATTCCACCCGCACCAGCGCCAGGACAAAAAACGGATCAAAGTTTTCGGCCGTGGCGTAGGTCTCAATCAGGTCCATGTGCATGAGCGGGCGGGCGGCCCGCCAGACCAGCTGAACTCCAAGGAACACCACCACCCCACACAAAAAAATCACCCCGATAAATTTCCCCCGCCTTCGCGGGTTCAACCGCCGCCCCGTAATCCTCATGGCAATCCACGCCTCTCTTCAAGGACGCGTCCATAAAGCGTTTTCCCTTCCACTCGGTCAACACGGGCCCTTACCACAGCCCCTACCCCGGGATGATGGTCCGAGGTCACAAACATTTTCCGACAGTGTTCCGTGCGCCCGTCCAATTCAAACCCGTCCTCCAGAGATTGAACCGCCTCCACCAGAATGTTCTGGTTCTGTCCGGCCAACGCGGCCAGTTTTTTTCGTGAACGGGAATCCGTTTCATCCATCAGCCGCGCCAAACGTTCGTCTTTCACCCATTCCGATACGTCATCTGTTTCTTTCGCTGACCCCGTCCCCGGGCGCGGCGAATATTTAAAGGTGTAAGCCCCATCAAAATCCGCCTCCCGCACCAACCGAAGCGTGGCTTGAAAATCCTCTTCCGTTTCCCCAGGAAACCCCACAATAAAATCCGTGGTCACCGCAATTCCTGGAACGTGCCGCCGCAAAGTCTCCACTTTTTGAACAAATTCGTCCCGGGTGTAAGTTCGTCGCATCCGGGCCAACACCGGGTCCGACCCCGATTGGACCGGCAAATGAATATGCGGGCACACCCGCTGAGTCGTCCCCATTCTCCGTGCGAAATCTTCATCCACGTAATGGGGGTGCGGGCTCATAAATCGGATCCGGCGAACCCCCGGCACCCGGTCGACCGCTTCCAGCAAATCCGAAAAGTTTCGGATGTCCCGTCCCGTCGAATCCGCGTTTTCACCCGTTGGTCGGTACGAATTGACCGTTTGGCCGAGCAAAAGGATTTCCGGCTGCCCCTGGGCCGACCGTTCCGCCACCTCCGCCAAGACACTGGCCGCCGGACGGTAAAGTTCCCGCCCTCGCACCGAGGGGACCACACAATAGGTGCAAACGTAATTGCAGCCCCGCATGGTCGTCACGAAAGCGGTGGTTCCCTCCCCCGGCAACCCCAGAGCGCCTAAACCGGGGGCCCACCCCCACGCATCGGTCCATTCCTGCTTCCCATCAAAGGAAGGGGCCGGCAAATGATCCTCCAACAATTGATCAAAATCCGCGATGGACTTCGCCCCCACCACCAACCCCACTTGGGGGAACCGATGGCCTAATTTATCTTTCAATCGTTCCGCCGCGCATCCGGCGAAAATCAACAACCGACCCGGCACCGCCTCTTTCCAATCGGCCAAACGTCCTAAATACGAGAGGGCCTTGTGTTCCGCGTGATCCCGCACGGTACAGCTGTTGACCAACACAATATCCGCCCGACCCAACTCCCGCGTGGACCGGTACCCCCGTGCCCGAAGTCGTCGCCCCATCTCTAGACTATCGGCAACATTCATCTGACACCCAAATGTCTCTACGTAAAAACGCATGGCGGCATTATACAACTCTTGCAAGGTTTTCCCGTTGACAAAGTCATTACTTGGGGGTAGGTTTAAACAAGAGGCGAACCATGAAACCAACTCAAAAAAAAGTGGTCATCTGCGGGGGCGTCCGAACCCCTATCGGGCATTTGGGAAAAAGCCTCGCCGGATTCCTCCCCGAAGACCTGATGGAAATGGCTATTCGGGAGATCATCCAGCGGACGTCTCTCTATCCCCACGCCGTTGATGGTGTTCTGGTGGGGTGGGTGGGCCAGGGATCCCACGCCCCAAACATCGCCCGGGTCTCCGCGCTGAAAGCGGGTCTTCCTGAAAAAGTCCAAGCCTACACCATCCAACAAAATTGTATTTCCAGCCTGGAAACTGTCGCGAGCGCCTACCGCCACATTATCATGGGAGACGGCGACCTCTACTTGGCCGGCGGAACGGAATCCATGTCCAATTTCCCCTACGCCATCCGTGGCCCCCGGGACCATAAAAAACTTCGCTCACTCGAAACCGTTAAAACCCATTGGGCCGAACTTTGGAACGACCCGGAGATTACCATCACCGACACCACGGAAGAAGGCCTCACCGATCCCATCCACAAAATCAACATGGCGGCCACGGCAGAGATATGCGCCCAAATCTATTCCATTTCACGGGAGGCCCAAGACCGATATGCCCTGGACAGTTACAGGAAAGGCCTGGAGGCGGAAAAACGGGGTTTCTACGACACCCACGTGACTCCGGTCAAAAAAGGGAATACCCTTGTTCTCAGCCGCGACGAGAATCCATTTTTACGGCAAAGTTTAGTGGAAAAACCACGGATGATGGAGAAGGCTCCAACTCTTTTCGACAACGCCGCCTATCCCATTAAAAAGTTTTATCAGGATAACGGAGCGTTCATCCTTGGGAAAATGTTTGAAGAAGAGAAGACGAAGGGGACCGTCAGCCTGTTCAACGCCTGCTCCCGATCCGACGGGGCCGCCGTCCTCATTGTGACGTCGGAAGAAAGGGCCCGGACCTTGGGTCTCGAAATTTTAGCGGAGATCCACTCCTGGGGTTTTTGGGGATCCAATCCCGCGTATATGGGGATCTCTCCCGTGTTTGCGGCGGGGCTCGCCCTGGAGCGAGCCGGAGTCCGTTTTTCCGAACTGGATCACATCGAACTCCACGAAGCCTTTGCCGCCACCTGCCTGTCCATTTTCCGCGTCGGAAAAGAAAAATACCGACAAAACTGGGAGTCCGCCTACGACCAAGGCATCGTGAACCCCAACGGCGGAACCTTGTCCCTAGGGCATCCCTTAGCGGCCACAGGAGCACGCCTCCTCCTCAACCTGGTCTATTCCATGAAAGAAGACCCCAACTCCCACCTAGGCATGGCCGCCGCCTGCGCCTCCGGAGGACTAGGCGGCGCCATGATCCTAAAAAAGTTCGGAACATAAAAACAAAAAGGACGTAAGAAACTTGTTCCACAGGCGGTTGCCTTTGACAAACCGATTCCACCAGTGTGAAGACATTCCCCAGCCCGGAATCCCCAGTTGAGCGCGAGGACCGGCCAGGCTCAGAGAGCCTGGCACCTGAGGCGGTCGCTCCCACGCGACATTTCCGCTAGCGCGGTCAGCAGAGCCGCTGATGCGAGACGGAAAAAGCGGGCTTTTTTACGAACAAAAAAGTGCAGGTCGTAGGCCGCTCCCACGCGGGCCATTCCCCCTTGGCATTCCTGGCTAGCGCCGTCACACTTCCGCTCGCGCGGTCGCGGGGACTACGGACAAACTTTTTTGGGATGGAAAAAGGCCCGATTTTTTTGTCGAATCCCGTGATCCAACTGGGGATATTGGGCTAGGGGTATATGCTAAGAGACGATGGTTGTTGCCTGATCCACGAGCATGACGGGAATGTCTTCTTTAACCTCGTAGGAAAGGTTGCATTTAACACAGTGAAGACGATTTTCCTTTTCTTTGTAATTCACTCCCCCTTTGCATTTGGGGCAAGCCAAAATATCCAGTAACTCTCGTGATAATGTCATGGGTCTCCTCTCTTATCCTCGGGGATGAAACTTCTTATGGGCTTTTTTAATGGCGTCCCTATCGAGGTGGGTGTAGATTTGGGTGGTGGAGATATCCGAATGGCCCAACATTTCCTGGACCACGCGAAGATCGGCCCCTCCCTTTAACAAATGGGTGGCAAAAGAATGACGAAGAACATGGGGACTGATTGGTTTCCGGACCCCCGCGTCACGCGCCCAGTTCCGAAGTTCATACCAAAAAGCTGTTCGGGTGAGCGGACGATCGCCGCGCCCCACAAAAAGAGGGCCTGCCGTGTTCTTAACCTCAAGGGCTTCACGGTAAATTCGTACCGAGTGAATCGCCCGTCGGTTGATCGGGACCACCCGTTCTTTCCCCCCCTTTCCAAACACTCGCACAAAACCAACCTCAAGATCAATGCCTTCCACCGTCAACCCCACCAGTTCGCTCACTCGCAATCCGGCGGCGTACAACAACTCCAACATGGCTTTAAATCGAAGGGTTTTTACTGTGATTTTCGGAGAATACCCCAGCAGCCGAGAAACGTCGTCCACCGACAGAACTTTCGGGAGGCGTTCCGAGGTTTTGGGAGTGGAAAGTTGAACCGTAGGGTCAGAAATGGAATGTCCCTCCACCTGCAAAAATCGATGGAACTGCCGGAGGGATTCTGAAAGTCGATAGAGGCTGGACGATTTAAGCGGTGCGGCCCTTCTTTTCCAGAGGAAATCAGACAAGTCGCCGGGAGTGACATCGGAAACAGGGACACCCCGCCCTTCTAAAAAAATAAAATAGGGACGAAGATCCGACCCATAAGCCGACACGGTGTTCCGCGCCAGCTTTCGTTCCACCCGCAAATGATCCAAAAATTCCCGCAAAATCGGCGGGACGTCCGTCCCCACCGAACTCCCCATAGGTTAGGCTTTGACGGTCCGGGGAGACTTTACGGTTTCTTTTTCTTTGGAAACGGGTTTGGTCTCAGCGACAGGAGGTTCGGTGGAATCGCCCAACAGTTTTACCCGTACCGCTTTCTCAATTTGATCGGCCACCAGGGGGTTTTCTTTCAGAAAGTTCCGGGATTGCTCACGGCCTTGACCCAAGCGATCCGTGTTGTAGAGAAACCACGTTCCCGCTTTTTCCAAAACGCCGGCGGTCACACCCATATCCAATAAACAATTTTCTCGGGCGATCCCTTCGCCAAAAATCATGTCGCACTCGGCCTGTTGAAACGGAGCCGCCAATTTATTCTTGACCACTTTAATGCGCACCCGATTTCCAACGACTTTATCCCCAACCTTAATGGATTCCACTCGTCGGATATCCAACCGAACGCTTGAATAAAACTTGAGCGCCATGCCCCCGGTTGTCGTTTCGGGATTACCGTACATCACCCCGATTTTCATCCGCAACTGATTAATGAAAACAACGCAGGTTTTAGACCGGGCAATATTGGCGGTCAATTTACGAAGCGCCTGACTCATCAGCCGGGCCTGGAGTCCCACGTGAGAATCGCCCATTTCCCCTTCGATTTCCGCCCGGGGAACCAAAGCCGCCACCGAGTCCACCACCACGATGTCGAGAGCCCCGCTCCGGACCAGTTGATCGGTAATTTCCAAAGCCTGTTCACCGGAATCGGGTTGTGAAATGAGAAGGTTTTCGGTGTCCACGCCCAATTTTTTGGCGTAGTCGGGATCCATGGCGTGCTCGGCGTCAATGTAAGCCGCGGTACCTCCCGATTTTTGGGCTTGAGCCACCACTTGAAGACAAAGTGTCGTTTTTCCGGAAGATTCAGGGCCATACACTTCCACCACGCGGCCCCGCGGAAAACCACCAATTCCCAGCGCCACATCCAAGGGAAGGGCCCCAGTGGGAATGACTTCCACGTGCACGCGGCCTGTCTTTTCCCCCAACTTCATGATGGCTTCCTTCCCATGCTGCTTTTCAATCGTGGCCAGAGCCAAGGACAGTGCTTTACCTTTTTCTTCTTTCATATTCATAAATTGCCTCCAGGGCAGTCGGTCAGGAAAAGACCATGCTATAACATCGTCGACGGAAGGTCAAACGAAAAACAAGGGATTTCAGAACCGCAACAACAACCGCGTCAGGACGTTGGCCAGGACCCCCGCCACCAGGTCGTCGGCCACAATGCCCCATCCGCCCGGCAGTCGGGCCGCGGCCCGACCCCAGGGCCCCTTCAAAACATCAAAAAACCGAAACGCCACAAACGCGGTGACCAACGAAACAGGATCCCGGGACAAACCGATAACCGCCACCCAAACCCCGGCCACCTCATCAATAACGATCCGCGGATCATCGTGGGTCATCCACCGTTCCGCCCGATCACTGACACCGATCGCCAACGCAATCATAAGCAACGTCAGAAGAAGAAACCACGACCCCGTAGGGAGAAACCAAACCAACCCCCACCCCACCAAGGTTCCCAAGAACCCACCGCCCTTCATTTTGCGAAAGGGGATGAGATGATACGGGGCCCATCCCACAAAACCAACCGTGGCTAAACACAAGATGCCCCAACGCCCGAGAGGCTCGCCCCAACGTTTCACGTTCATGTTTCCTCCTGCAAAAGGCCCCGATGTCGCCAAAGGTAATTTACACCGGTCACGATCGAGATGGCGGTGGCCGCAAAAACCATCCAATAGGGGGTCCACGCCAAAAGGCTCGCCGCTTCGCCCCGCCAGCCTCCGTGTTGTAAGAGACCCACCAAGGAATACCCTCCAAATCGTTCCAAACCCGAGGTGATGATCAGTGTCAACAAAATCGTAATAATGGCGGTGTTCTGAACAGAGGTTTTGAATTTCCCCCCTTCGTCCGCCGGGACCAATGTTCCCCGACTGGCCGCCACCCCCCGAAGACCCGTAATCAGAAATTCTCGCCCCACAATCGCCACCACCATCCAGGACGAAATGTGCAACTCTCGAATTTCAACGAAAAGGATGAACGCCGAGGTAATGATCAGTTTGTCGGCCAGGGGATCCAAAAAAATGCCCAAAGACGTCACCAAGTTCCGCTTTCGGGCGATATAACCGTCCACCAAATCCGTCACTCCCGCCCCCACAAAGATGAGAAGGGCCGCCACGCGAGCGTAGACGTTGTCCACATAGGTGAACACCATAAAGAACGGAACGGACAGCAACCGGGCCACACTGAGTCGGTTGGGAAGATTCATGGGACAAGGACCAACCGTCGGGAGGAGGACTTCCCGCTCTTGCGAGGGAGAAGTTCTCCCTTCAAATGAATTCCCTCCACTCCCGTGATACGGCAAGAATAAAATCCCGGTGTGGTCGGATGACTCTTCAGCTTTACCCCCCCATCCACTTCCGGAGCTTGATGAGCGGCCCGAGCGGACCAACCGCCCCCAGGTTCCCGTTCCACTAAGACATCGACAGTCTGCCCCATCCGAGACCGATCTTTTTTTGTTTTCACGATCCGGTGCGCCTCCAAGAGGCGTTGCCACCGTTCCGTAACCACTTCCGGCGGGACAAGACCTGGCAACCGCGCGGAAGGGGATCGGGTCTCAAAGGAATAGGGAAACACCCCCACGTGTTCAAAATAACCATCCTGAACCACAGAAAGGACCTGATTGAAATCCGCTTCCGTCTCCCCAGGAAACCCGACAATGAAGGTGGTTCGAAGAGCCAGCCCGGTCACTTGGTTACGCAACCGGTCCAAGAGTGACCGGGTTTTCCCGTGGCCCCACTCCCGTCCCATGGACTTGAGGATGCGATCAGACATATGTTGGAGAGGCATGTCGAGATACCCACACAATTTCGGCTCATTGGCCAATAAATCCATCAGGGGCTTATCCACTTCAGAAGGGTACGCGTACAAGAGACGGATCCACCGCAGGTCCGTCCAGACCGCCATCCTTTTAACCAGGGGGACCAACCCCAGGCCTTTCCGATCGGACCCATAATCCGTCGTGTCCTGCGAAATCAAAACCAGTTCGCGCACCCCGCGCTGGACCAGGCTTTCGCCTTCTTTCAGAATGTCCCCAGGAGGGCGACTCTTCAAGGAACCACGCAATTGGGGAATGATGCAAAAGGTGCACCGATGGTTGCACCCTTCCGAAAGGCGTAAATAAGTCGACAACTGCCCGTCCCAAAGAGGCCGCGGGGTGTTCGCGTCATGATACCCCGATGGGGTGAGAGTCGGTCGCGTCATCCCCGCCGAAGCGGAACGCTGGGCCAGAACGTCCGGAAGCCGGTCCAATTGCCCCGTTCCCAAAACAGCGTCCACCCCGGGAAGGGAATTCTTCTTTAAAAACTGTGCGAAACAACCGGTGAGAACCAGAAAAGCGCGGGGAGCCGCACGACGAACATGGCCCAATGTTTCCCGAGCCTCTTCCCGGGCCGCTTCTAAAAAACCACAAGAATGGACGACCACAAGATCCGCGTTGGGAATATCCGCCGTCATGTCCCACCCTTCCCGGGCCAGCCGGGAAGACATGCTTTCGGCCTCCACTTGGTTTTTGGCGCAGCCAAGAACCACAAAGGCCACGCGACCTCGGGGCATTAGCGGAACGCCGGTTCCGTAGAGGTAGACGTCGGAACCGGGCTCCGTGAAGGCGAACTTTGCGACGGAAGCGAATCCGGGGCGGTCGACGGTGGATTTCGATTTGCAGGACGAGGTGGCCAAAGGACATCCCCCGCCGTGGCCACGGTAGATTCCGCCATGGTCTTCCCATCAACGGAAACCGCGACCCGAGACAAATTTCCGGCCCGTAAGCGGAGAGTCGAATCAAAGGGAAAACTTCGCACTTCCCCAGCCGGCAACGTACCCTCAAATCGAACCGAGCCGTCCAATCGGATCCGAAGCCAAACAGACTCTTTGATTCGGATAAGAACCGTATGGGCTGAGGTGGGTTCCGTGGAAGGATTGCCCGCCAGAAGGGGGACATGGAGAGGAGCGGTGGAGGAAAAAACGGGTTCAGATTCAGTCACCTGACTTAAGGGTCTCATGAGACGTTTCATTCCGGTCTCCTGACGACGGAAATAAAGGAACCCGCCCCCCACCGCCAACATGACCGCCAATCCAAAAAGAAACAACCGAAGTGGGATCAGCGATTCATTGGCGGTGGATTCAGACACGGTGGCCGGATGAATGGCCGCGGGTTTATTCGTCTGACCCAATTGTTCCCGGACTTGGGTTCGAAGGACTTCCCCCTCCAGCCCGAGGTGCTCGGCGTATTTGACTAGAAACCCTTCCAAAAAGACAGGAGCCGGAAGTTCGTCCCACCGCTCTTCTTCAAGCGCTTTTAAAAAACGGCTTTGAATACGAAGGGCCACATAAACATCGTCCAGGGTCAACCCCTTTTGAAGACGTCGATTTCGAAGTGTTTGCCCGATGGCCCCGGGACTGGAATCTGTCATAGATGATGTCCTTAAAGAGAAGTGTTAGTGGAGAGGCATTTCTAAAACTTCTGTCCCTTCGGGAGGGACAAACCGGAACGCCCCAGCGTCAACGCGGGGATTGATTTTAACATCACGAACCGAAACGACAGCGGTCACATTTTCCGATGCCAATTCTGTTTTCTTGGCCACGCCCGTTTCCATATCCACCCACAACCGAAGAGTGTACGAAAAATCAGTTGCCGTCTTAGGCGTGAGGGAGAGAACCTTTTCCCCCTCAACGTCAACCAACGAAAAGGCGTATTTCTTTTTCATTTGATTCACGCTCATTTGAAAGGGGGTCAACCCTTGGGGAAACCCCGCGAATCGGGCCCAGTTGTCCATGGAATCTTTCAACACCTGACCGCGATCAATCAAATGAACCCAAAACTGTTTTCCATTCGACACAAAGGCCTGGGCTTCCGGAGCTGTTTGATTGACTCGAAAGCGGTTCGGCCTCTGAAAAATGGCCGTCCCCCGAGTTTCCGAACCCCGTCCTCCGATCGACACAGTCGTTTCTTGTGTAAAATCAAACTGGAGAGTTGAAATCTCCTTTTCCGCGCGTTCCAATCGGGAGAGGACCTCCTCCACTGTTGCGGCGCGAGCCACACCAAGCAGACACAGGCCTAATCCTAAGACAATGCTTCCTAATTTCATACGACCTCCGATCGAGAAGAACCGGTGGAGACTGAAGAGTTCCCCGTCCGAAAAAGATCCTCTATTTTATCAAAATTGATGTCCCACTTATTGGTTCCTTCGGGCTTGCGAATATACCCCTTCACTTCCAAGAGCGAAAGGACATTGCTGGCCCGGGACGATGATCCGAAATGGGATTTCAACAAGTCCTGGGACACCCGGCGCCGTTCGATGATCAGGCGCAGAGCCTGGTCCAATTCCTGGCGGGTTTCCACGTCTTCGTTGGCGGCCTGGGAGGCAGCGATCTCCGCAAAAATATCCACATAGCGGGGGCCCCCTTGGCCCTTCACAAACGAGACAACAGCTTCCACCTCTTTCTCCGAGACGAAGGCCCCTTGAAGGCGAATGGGCGCTGGAGCACCCGCGGGAAGGAAAAGCATGTCCCCCCGGCCCACCAACGATTCAGCGCCCGGCGTATCTAAAATCACGCGACTGTCCGTCTGAGAGGCCACACGCAGGGCGATCCGCGCGGGGAGGTTCGCCTTAATAACGCCCGTAATAACGTCCACCGATGGCCGTTGTGTGGCCAGAACCAAATGGATCCCGACCGCCCGCGCCATCTGGGCCAACCGCTGAATACAATCTTCAACATCTCGGGCGGAAATGAGCATCAGGTCCGCCAATTCATCAATAATCACGACGATGTAATATTCAGGGGGCAACCCCTGGGCCACACGTTTTTCGTTGTAGCCCTCGATATTCCGCACATTGGCTTTTGCAAACAGTTCATACCGAAATTCCATGACTTTTACCATCCGCGCCAACGCCTTCGCCGCTTCTTTCGGTTGGGTGATGACTTGCGCCTCGTCGGGTCCCGAACGCGGATCGTAGAGATGAGGCATCCCTTCATACATGGGAAGTTCCAGACGCTTGGGATCGATCAAAACGAATTTAACTCGATCCGGATGGGCGCGCATCAGAATGGACACGATCAACGTGTGCACACAAACGGATTTTCCCGTCCCCGTGGCGCCGGCCACCAACAAGTGCGGCATGGGCGCTAAATCCGTCACGGAGGGTTCTCCCGAACTTGTCTTTCCCAAAACCACCGACAAGGGGGACGTGCTGCTCTGAAACCGTGAATCGGCCAAAATCTCTTTTAAAGTGACTGTCACCATTTCGGGATTAGGGATCTCAACCCCCACAGCCCCCTTTCCTGGAATCGGGGCCAACACCCGCACACGCGTGGCCTTCATGGCCAGCGCAATATCGTTGGAGAGGTTCACAATGGAACTGATCTTAACGCCCGGAGCCGGCTCCAAATCGAATCGGGTGATCACGGGGCCCGGATGAATATCGGTTGTTCGCGCCTCGACACCAAAATTAGCCAGTGTTTGTTCCAGCACCCGCGATTTCTCCACCAACTCGGACTCCGAGAGATTGACCGTTCGATGGGGAGGATCGCTCAATAAATCCAAGGGAGGGAGCCGGTAAGGAGCGGGCGCTGGCGCGTCCCCTAAAGACTCTGATTGAGACGTTGAAGGGCGGGGTTCCACGGGAGGTCGAGAAAAATTTTTTGATGGCGGTTTGGGTTCCTCAACGAAGACAGCACGGGAAGGCACGGACTGAACCACGGCCGGTGTGGAACGCGGGGCAGGCGTCGTTTCCGTCACCAAGGGACGGGGCTTCACCACCGACCCTCGAGGCGTTCGAACTTCCAAACGCGCGGACTTCCATTCGTTCCAGTCCGATCGCAACCGCGCCACCAATCGTTCGGCCACGTGAACTGGGGAAACGCGCGCCAGCGCCGCAACGGTGAGACCGGATCCGAGAAGAGTCACCAACCAGGCCCCGGCCGTTCCGAACAATCGCTCTAAAAAGGCTGACCCGGCCAACCCCAAAACGCCCCCGGCATTCACGTGATAGGCCACCTGACTAAAGAGACTGACGAAGCTCACCCCGAAGGTAAAAAGAGAAAGCCAAAGGGTTGTCCGAAGAAACCCATGGGCCCAGGGCCGAGAGAGTGCCAGACGCAATCCCACGTAACCTGAAAGCAATGGAAAGAAATAGCGACCAAACCCAAAAGCCGTCGCCAGAAACCCTTTAATGGGTTTTCCCCACAAACCAGAAGGGAACAACACGCAATAAAACGCCACGGCAGAAAGGGACAACAGAAAAACCCCCGCGGCAGGAAACGGCGAGGTGGTCTTCTTGCGTGTTCGGGAGGACGATCGATAACGGGCGAAGAAGCTGCTCATGGAACCCCTATTCTACACAGTCCAGAAAGATTTGAGGAGAGAAAAAAGGCCTAAACCCAGGGTATAGAGCGCAAATGGCCACAAACGACGTGCCCGAAGAAACCGCATCAGGAGGCCCAAGGCCAACATCCCAGTCAAAAAACTGACCAAAACCCCCACCAGGGAAGGGCCTAACGGAAGCGTTTGAATTTCCCGGGCCGTCAAGAAGGTGGCTCCGACAATCGCGGGCATGGCCACCAAAAAACTGAAACGACCGGCCTCTTGCCAGGACCAGCCTAAGGCCACCGAAAGAGCAATGGTCGACGCGCTCCGGGAAAGACCGGGCCAAACCGCCGCCCCCTGAACCACCCCAATGAAAAGCGCGTGCCACACGGGGGCCGACACAGGCGTCAGGCCCGCCCCCACCGTTCGCTTGGAACGATTTTCACCAAAGAGGAGAACCGCGGCGGTGAGAAGGAACCCGATACCCGCCGCACGGTAAGAAGCCGCAAACTGTTCCACACTGCTTTTCAGGCTCAGGCCGATGATCCCCGTGACAACCGTCGCCGCCCCGATCAACCCCAACCGACGCCTCTCTTCACGACCCAAAATATTTGGAGCGAAGACCCCGCGAATCAAAGTCGCCAAATCCCGACGGAAATAAAGGACCATCGCTAAAAGAGTCCCCACATGCAACACCACATCCATCGCAAGAGCGTTCTCGTGAGTTCCCAAGGCCGCGTGAAACAAAGTGAGATGGCCATCGGAGGAAACCGGAAGGAATTCGGTGAGACCTTGAACAACACCCAACAGGCAAGCCTGGGCCAGCTCCATCATCGGTGGAGGCTCACCCAATAACAGCGATCGCGGTACAACAATGAAATTTTACCCTCGCGGGCCAACCATCCCAAAGCCAGGTAAAGAAGTGTCTGAGTAATTTTGAGGGACGATCGGATGTGCAAGGTCGACGTTTCGCCTCGGGATTCCAAAAAGTCCCACACCTGTCCTGCCGTGAGGCCAATTTCATCCCGCATGGTATGGACGTTAAGAAAGAGGTTCGATCTGAAACAATTCTTGACCGGAAGAAACAGGTTTTCCGTTTTCGGCCACAATTTTTTGAATGATTCCCGGTCGATCCGACCGAATTTCGTTCATAACTTTCATGGCTTCCACTATGCAAAGGACATCCCCAAAGGCCACTTTGTCCCCTTCTTTCACAAAAGAAGCGGTGTTCGGTCCCGGGGACCGATAAAAGATGCCCCCTAAGGGAGAGGTCACGGGGTGGTAGTCCTTCTTCGAGATCGAAGAGGCTTTCGACACCAGCACAGGAGCCGGAGCCGCTACCGGCACGGGAACGGCAGTGGCCACCGCGCGGGATAACTTAACGTAGAACGTCCCCTCCCTAATTTCCAGTTCCGTAAGGTCATGGGATCGCATCACATCGTAATAGCGCTCTAAGCTCGATCCCGTCGCCTTAGGCTCTTTCTCTCGAATTGTATCGTCGATTTCGGCCATCGCTGTCCCTCTCCTGTCCTTACCTAAGAGATTTGCCGTTATACTTTCATCAAAACCCAGTTCAACCTAGGATTCAACAAACGATCTTTACCTTTTGAATTTAAAAGTGCGGGTTTCCTTCGTTTGACCCCACGAGGTGACTGGAATTATCGGTTAATTATAACCGCGTCCGCCCGGTCGGTCGCCAGAACCGCCGCGACGCTCACCGCCACCCCGAAATTCACGCCGGGGAGGACCACCACGTCCGTCCCGCCCACCTCGACTGTCGGGACCCCCACGGCCTGCACCGCGCTGAGAGGGCAAACCGCCACCTTCCAACTCGGAACCGGGCTTCAACACCGCCTTCCTGGATAAATTCACCCGACCCATAGTGTCAATTTCAATGACCTTCACTTCAATTTCATCGCCCACTTTAACGGCGTCTTCCACTTTTTCCACACGGTTAACGTCCAATTGGGATATGTGGACCAAGCCATCTTTTCCAGGCATCACTTCCACAAAAGCACCCAGTTTGGGCATGATACGAACAACAGTGCCCTTATAAATCTTTCCCAATTCCACTTCCGCGGAATAGGACTCCACCTGGTGCTTGGCGGTCTCTAAAGAAGAGCGGTCCGACGCGGTGATATAGACCTTCCCGTCATCTTCCACATCCACCTGCGCCCCGGATTCCTCGATGATCCGCCGAATATTTTTACCCCCAGGTCCGATCAAAGCGCCAATTTTAGCCACCGGAATCTGAACCACTTCCATGCGAGGGGCGTAGGCCGACATTTCCGCCCGCGGTTCAGCCAGAACCTCGTTCATTTTCCCAAGGACGAACAGGCGGGCACGCTTGGCCTGCTCCAGAGCTTGCTTCATGATCGCAATGGAGATCCCCTCAATTTTGATGTCCATTTGAAGGGCCGTGATGCCATCGGTGGTTCCGGCCACTTTAAAATCCATGTCGCCCAAATGGTCTTCCATTCCCATGATGTCCGTCAAGACGGCGGATCGCTCCCCTTCCTTTACCAGCCCCATAGCCATCCCGGCACAGGCTTTTTTCATGGGGACCCCGGCATCAAACAACGCCAAAGACCCTCCGCAGACACTGGCCATTGACGAAGATCCGTTGGATTCCAAGATATCGGAGACCACCCGCATCGTGTAAGGAAAGTTTTCTGGGTCCGGCAAGAGAGGCAAAAGCGCCCGTCGAGCCAACGCCCCGTGCCCCACTTCACGCCGACCAGGCCCACGTTCAGGTTTGGGTTCGCCCGTTGAGAACCCAGGAAAATTGTAGTGCAGCATGAAGCGTTCTTTGTATTCCCCCTCCAACTCGTCCATGATCTGTTGGTCCGCGGGAGACCCCAGGGTGGCTACCGCAAGAGCCTGCGTCTGTCCTCGGGTAAACAAAGAGGACCCATGGGTGCGTGGCAAAACGCCGTTCCGAATGGTAATCTGCCGAACTTCCTCAAACCCACGACCGTCCGTCCGTCGACTCTCATCCAAGATCAACCGGCGGGCTTCCTCATATTCAATGGCTTCAAAAATTCCGTTCACGACATTACCTGCGTCCGGATAATCAACCACCAGTTTTTCTTTTACCTCGGTTTTAATGGCAGAAATCATATTTTCGCGCGTGGCCTTGTCGGCGGTGCGGACAGCCTCTTTAAAACGATTCCGTGCCATCTCGTTCACTTGGCGCGAGAGGTCGAGATCAACAGCGGGAATGGGTGCCGCCATTTTCGGCTTCCCGATCCGATGAAACAACTCCGTTTGCAGATCACACAAACGATCTATTTCCACTTGGGCAATAGACAGCGCTTCCAACATCATTTCCTCGGACAACTCGTAACTTCCGGCTTCCACCATCAAAATGGATCCCTTCTTTCCCGCCACCACGAGATCGAGTGTGCTGCGCTCTTGTTCATCCAAAGTGGGGTTCAAGAGGAAGCGTTCGTCCACACGCCCGATCCGGATGGCACCAATGGGCCCGTTCCAGGGCAGGGCCGACATTCCGAGGGAAATCGACGCGCCCAAAACCGCAAGGATATCCGTGTCGTGCAACCCATCATGCGACAGGGTGAGCGCGCTCAATTGGACTTCCAAACGAAAAAATTCCGGGAACAAGGGTCGGACAGAACGATCAATGATACGGCTGGTCAAAATTTCGCCATCACGGGCTTTCCCTTCCCGTTTAAAGAAACCCCCAGGGATACGCCCCGCGGCATACGTCCGCTCACGGTAATCCACCGTTAACGGAAAGAAATCCCGATCTTCACGGGGTTTGGTCCCGTGAGCGGCAGCCACCAACACCACGGTGTCCCCCATACGAACGAAACATCCCCCCGCCGCCTGACGGGCCACTTCTCCCACTTCAAAAGAGATTTTTTTGTCGCCGATTTCAATTTCGAGTTTTTCAACATTGGACATAAGGGTTTCTCCTATAAATAGAAAAGGCGCGTCGTTATTGGAGGGCGCTCGGGCAGGAACAGGAGGGATTTAAAAATCCGACCCAAGAGTCGAATCATTACATCCCTACGCGTATACAAGCCACGAAGCGGGTCCCCAAGGACGCCGCGCTATTTTCTGAGTTTCAATTCCTTCAGAAGTTCCACGTATCGTTTGGGCTGAACCGTCCGCAAATGAGCCAACAGACGTCGTCGTTGCCCCACCATCAACAGAAGACCTCGCCGGGACCCATGGTCCTTCGGTGCGTTCTGGAAATGACCCGCCAAGCCATTGATTCGCTCGGTTAAGAGAGCAATCTGGACAGCGGTGTTCCCGGTATCCCGGGGTGAAGCGCCAAACTTCCCAACGATATCGTGTGATTTTTCTTTGGTTAACATGGGCGGAATTCTAGCAAAGCTCTGGAAAAAAGTAAAGACTAAATTTTTTTCGGCCCTTGAATTCTATTCATCTTGGGCATAGACTGGGTGGATCGAATTTCTGTTACGCTTCCTATTTGAGAGGACGTGAATGTCCGTCAACATCCCCCTCGCGCTACGCGGGGGGATCCGATGTGGTTTCTTAATGAGCGCCTGGCTCGCGACGTCTCCCCTCTCCTGGGCCGACGATCTGTGGTCCTCTCTTTCCCCTGGGGCGAGGCGATCCGCCCTGGCGAACGCCGACACCGCCATCCCCGCTAACGAAGACGGTGTTTTCCATAACCCCGCGGCCCTGGCCGACATTGCGTCACGAAGTGTTCGGGCCCAATCCCTCGTTGGATTTGAAGAAATTCGCGGCACAGGATTGGGTCTCTTGTGGCCCAGCGTGAGGACGGGAACCTGGGGAATTCACCTCAACAAAGCAACCGCCGGAACCATGGAGGTCCTCCCGCTGGGGGGCTCTCCCACGGGGAGCCTGGACGCTCAAACAGAAACAGTGATCAGCGGTTCCTGGGGCGGAAACGTGCAACGATTCTCCCCTCGCCTTCCTTCCCTCTCCTTGGGGGTTGCGGCACGGTGTTTTTTGTCCGAGGTGGCTGAGTCGGGAACGGACGTGGGCCAATCCGTGGATTTGGGAGCGCAATGGCGATTCCTTAAAAATCGAGTCTCCCTGGGGGTCGCCTTTCAAAACGGGGGGGGCCAGATCGGGTCAGAAAATCTTCCCCGCCTGTGGAGTGCCGGAGCGGCCTACACCTTCCGGGGCCGAAATTCCCATCGGGGACTTGTTGCCGTGGACCTGGCCCGGCTGGCGAATGGAGAGACGAGTCCGCGCCTGGGAGTGGAATACGAATTTCGGAAACTATTGATCTTCCGAACGGGGATGGCCGTTCGAGATACCGAGAATCAAGACCGCTGGGCCGCGGGGCTCGGGTTCCGACTCCCGTTCGCCTCCACCCGCATGGATCTCGACTACGCCTACCGATCCGCCGGTGCGCTGGGGGGCGTGCATGGAATGGATTTAACCTGGCGATGGAGCCCTCTCGCCCACCGACCGCTTCCCTCCAAAGAAAAATCCGCCCCCCACCGCCACACTGTCGGGGATCGGCAATGAACAGGAGGTCCCGTGTCTTTCGCTTCTCCTAAATTACCGATAACCCTTATTCTCTTTTTTGTTTTCGCTTCTTTCGCCCAGGCCGCGTTTCCGGCGAAAGGGGGCCGCTTGCGTGATCAAACACGCCAGGCCGGATTCTTAATTTATAAGCGCGCTCCGAGCGTTTCGGTTTCCCAAGAATCCCAATTTGATTCCCTACGCCTGCTCCACACCCCTCAGAACAGCCGGGACTTGGGTGCCGGTCTTACACTGGAACAGTTCACCCTCCCTCCCCGCGGGGAAGAATCACTGGCGGATCAAATGGAAGCCACCGGCGCTGTGGAATTTGCGGAACCGGATTATCGTGCGGCCCCCACGTTCCTCCCCAACGATTCACGGTACACAGACTCTTGGCATCTGCCCCTCATTGGGGCCCCCGCCGCCTGGGACATGGGAACAGGAACCGGTCTGACCGTGGCCATCTTAGACACTGGGGTTGACCCCGACCATCCCGACCTGGCCTCGCGGTTGGTTGCCGGTTGGAATTTCTATGATGACAATAACGACACCTCCGACATTTTTGGACATGGGACAGCGGTGGCCGGTGTGGCGGCGGCCATCGGAAATAACGCGTTGGGGGTGACGGGCGTGGCCTGGAACGCTTCGATCATGCCCCTGCGAATTTCCGATGAAGCCGGGTATGCGTTCTGGAGCACCATGGCCTCTGGAATCATTTTTGCGGCGGACAACGGGGCGCGCGTGGCGAACATCAGTTACGGGGATTCCTGCAGTGGGGGCGCCGTTATTTCCGCCGCCCAGTATATGCGTACGAAAAAAGGTGTGGTTATCGTGAGCGCAGGGAACACCGGAGCGGTGACCCCCGCCACGCCCAGTTCCGCGCTGACCTGTGTCTCCGCCACGAACAATTTGGACAACCAAACCAGCTGGTCCAGTTTCGGCCCATCCGTTGATGTGGCCGCCCCTGGGGAGGGTCTTTGGACCACTCTGGATGGAGGAACGTACGGTCCCCAAAGTGGAACGTCTTTTTCGGCTCCTTTGACAGCCGGGATTTATACCCTCATGATTGCCGTCAACCCGGCCCTAACATCCGACGAGTTGGACAACATCCTCTTTACCACCGCCCTCGACCTCGGGGCCGCTGGCCGGGACGATCGATACGGGTTCGGCCGAGTCGATGCGAACGCCGCTGTCCTTCAAGCGATCAACGGTCCCATCGACACCACCGCGCCCCTGCTCACTTCCATTGGGGCCACCGGGATCACCGCCGACAGCGCCACCATCAGCTGGTCCACCAATGAACCCGCCACAACACAAATTGAATACGGACTCACCCAGGGCTATGGATCCAGTAGCCCGCTGGACGCCTCCTTGGCCACCATCCACAGCCAAACACTTCTGGGACTCACCCCTGAAACGCGCTACCACTACAGAGTAAAATCGAAAGACGCATCGGAAAATTGGACCACTTCAACGAATCGGACGTTCGTCACGCTGAGCCAACCCGATACCACAGCCCCCGTCCTATCCGCCATTGCCCCCTCCCGCATCACTTCCTCAGCCGCCACCCTGACCTGGAGGACCGATGAACCCGCGACCAGCGAGATCGAATATGGACGAACCTCGGACTATGGGTCGACGACTGTCTTGACCACCCCCCGGGGCACTTCCCACAGTCTCTATCTCTACGGTCTCACCGCTGAAACCCTTTATCACTACCGGATCCTAGCGAAAGACATCGCCGAAAACAGTGCCGCGTCTTCAGATCAAACGTTCACCACAACAGAAAGCCCGGTCACCCCCACTGTCACGCTCCAGAACAACCTGTTCAACCCCACGCGCAACGAAAAAATGGTCATCGAGGTGGAAAGTGCGCAAACGGACCCCGTTCACGCGCGCGTCTACAATTTAGGAGGGACACTGGTCCGGGATCTGGGTGATGGAAACGAATGGGATGGGAGAGACGACGAGGGGGCCTTCGTCAGGAACGGCGCCTATTATTGCGAAATTCGTTACCCTGGAGGTCGCGCCTTTAAAAAAGTCACCGTGCTTAAACGGTGAGGGTTTTCCAGCTCTTTCTCCCCCGACCTCCCGGGTCTAGGGAGAAGTGATTGTCTCTCGCCACAAACGTTCAAGAGCGACCGTGTTGGGGATGGCCAATCCATAGGCAGCCCGAAGGGCCTCATCCAGAGTACGCCCCGCGCGAAGTTCCCCACACAACTGGACAAATTGGGCCTGGGAAAAACCGCGCATCAAGTAACGCGTCACGCTTTGAGCTTGAAGGTACCAATGCCCAACGCTCTCCCCATCCCCCGCGTTGGCGTGGGCGTAGTTGTAAGAAAGAAATTGATCAAACGGGATCGTCCCCTTCAGGATCAATTGCCGATCCATCGCTTTCAGATTTTTTTCCAACCCGTATTGCCACTCCATGAGACTCGCCACCCCTTCGTTTAACCAGAGGGGCGGAACAGTGGATTTGGCGATAAAGAACTGCGAGAAAAAAAGATGACCCAATTCGTGGGCAAACACACGTTGCAAGTCCGACGACGAATGGGCGTAAATTGTTTTCGCCCCAATATTGATATGGGCCAAAGCCCAAGGGTTCATTCCTGTGCGAGACGCATAACTTTCCCCGTCCCGGTATAGGTAAACGCGAATCGACTCTTGATAAGCCCACGGTGAAAAACAACCTAAATCCAAGAGGAGTTTGGCGTGAAGCCCTTCCAGCGTGTTCAAAACGCCCGCGGGAACCGAGACGTCTTCGAAGTGTAAAATGAAATGGGTGGACCGAACCACCCGTTCGGAAGGGAACACAGAAATATCGGCTTCTCCACCCCATACCGGGGAAGCCACGGCAAAGGAAAAAACACCGACCACCCAGGCGGTCGAAAGGAACGGCTGGCGGAAAGATCGGGTGAATAGCCTCACAAGGAAAGTATACCCCGAAAACCCAATAAAGTCAGGGGCAATTCCTAAAAAGGAATTCGACGGGCGGCGGCCTCATCTTTTAACAACTGGGTCACGAGGGCCTTCACGGAAGAGAATTTTTTCTCATCGCGTAACTTTTTCACAAACCGAATTCGCAAGGATCTCCCCCGCAAATCACCGCTAAAGTCGAGGAGATGAACTTCCACCGAACGGGTCGGATTTTGTTCCGGAAACGTGGGTCGGACCCCCACATTCAAAAGAGCCCGTCTTTCCACACCTGTCGGGAGAACAGCGGTCACAACAAAAACACCCCGGGGTAAAATTTTATCTTCCCCCACTTCCAGGTTCGCGGTCGGAAACCCCAATCGCCGGCCCATCCCCCGTCCGCTCAAGACGGGCGCCTCAAGGGTATAATCATGTCCCAATAGGTGTCGCGCTTCAGTCAGACGGCCCTCTTTTATGAGGGACCGGATACGACCCGACGAAACGATTCCTTTCCGGTCCTTCACGGGGGGGACAGAATGAACCCGAATTCCCCGTTCCTTTCCCCGGCGAGATAAGAAACCCACGTCCCCCTCCCGCCCTTTCCCAAAACAAAAGTTAAAACCAACGACAATTTCGGTAGCGCCCCAACGGCGGATCAAATAGTCTTCAATGAAACCGTCCGCGGAAAGTCCGGCCAGTTTTGGAGAAAACGAAAGGGTTTCCACCTGGTCCACCCCATAGTGAAAAAAGAGGTCTTCTTTTTCGCGGGGAGTGGTCAACAGGTAAGCGGAATCAACGGGAGAAAAAAAAAGGCGAGGTGGGCGATTAAAAGCCACCGCTCGGACGTGCCCTTTAAGGAACCGCGCCCGGCGCCGCGCCAGGGAAAGAAGCCGTTGGTGGCCCAGATGAAGCCCATCAAACGTGCCGAGAGTCAACACCACCGGTCGACCAACCATTTAGTCGGGCAATTTCTCGATGGGAATAAAGGAACGCTCAAAAAGTTCTTTGTTCAGTTCGGAACGGTCTTCCCAGGGATAAGCGTCGCTCCGTTTGTATGTTCCAATGGTCTCTCGGGTCAAGGCGGCTAGGGTTCCCCCTACCCCCAACGCCACACCCAAATCTCGGGCCAAGGACCGAACATAAAAACCCTTAGAGGAATCCACATGAAATCCAAAATCGGGCGGCGTGTAACTCACAAGTTCCAACGCGTGCACGTGAACGGATTTCGTGGGCCGCTCCACGGGAACACCTTTGCGGGCCCAATGATACAACGGTTTGCCTTTCCATTTAACCGCGGAATAAGTAGGAACTTCTTGTTGAATGAGACCCCGAAAAGATCCGAGCGCCACTTCCAATTCGGCTGTCGTGATCTGTTCCGGTTTGCGGGAAAATGTGTTCGGCAAAGGAGCCCCATCCAAATCGTCTGTGGTGGTGGCGAGACCAAACCGAATGATCCCGTGATAGGACTTCCGCTCCGCCATAAAAAGGTTTTGTTTAGAACGGGCTTCCCCCACCACAAGAAGGATGAGTCCCGTGGCCATGGGGTCCAAGGACCCGCAATGCCCCACGTCGGCGGTGTTCAACACGCGCCGGGCCCAAAGTACGGCGTCGTGGGAGGTGGGTCCCTTGGGTTTGTCCATAAGGAACAGACCGGAGAGAACCCGCCGATCCAGAAAAGAAACCATTAATTATTTCCCCGCGGTAAAACAGGAATCATCGCCTGAAGAATCTTCTTTTCCACTTGGTCCACCGTCCCCTCCAACGTCACACCGGAGGCGTTCTTGTGCCCACCGCCCCCCAACGATACCGCCAACCGACAAAGATCCACCCGCCCCTTCCCGCGAAAGCTCACTTTGACCCGACGCTCCCCCTCCACTTCCTTCAGGAAAAGAGAGACCAACGCGGTGGGGGGAAGCAACCCCTGGTTCACCACGTCTTCCGTATCCTCTTCTTGGGCCCCCGTCTTAATAAAATCCGCCCGAGTGAGCCGAATCACAGAAACTCGGTTCTGGGCCACCAAGCGAAGACTTTCCATGGCCCGAGCCATCAGTTTAAGGGCCGGCACAGACCGTGTCCCATAAATATGCCGATACACGTCCGCCACATCCACTCCCGCTTCCAACAAGTGCGCGGCCACCGTGTGGCTTTGGGGGCGGGTATTTTCCTGTTGAAACCGTCCCGTGTCCGTTACAAGCCCCACGTAGAGAGCCGTGGCCTCCGCTTTGGACAACGAATGGCCCGCCATCGAAAAGACCTGACAGAGCTGTTCGGAATTCGAGGACGCCCCAGGGTCAATCAAATTGATATGCCCGAAAAGACCATGGTGAAAGTGATGGTCGACGTTGATCACGGTCTCCACTTGATGATCCAAATCAATAATATTCCCCATTCGGTCCGGGCCGGAACATTCAAAGATCACTGCCACATCGAAACGCCCGCGGACGCGAGACGCCGTCCGAATGGATCGGACACCCGGCAAAAAAAGGCAAGAGGAGGGGACCGGGCCTCGGTTTGCGATCGTCACACGCTTACCTCGACTTTTCAAAAATCCCGCCAGAGCCAGCTCGGACCCCACGGTATCCCCATCGGGCTGTTCGTGACCGGTAAGAAAGAAAGTCTTTTTTTTATGGAAAAGCTCCACGATCGCTTTCACGTTTCGTCGCGCGCGGGAAGAAAGAGACGGAAGAATGGCCATCAGTGGGACGGCGGAGGGGAATCCGAAAGAGGGGGTTCTTTATGCGACTTTTCGATCAAATCGTGCACCCGCGCGGCCCGGGAAGGCGTGTCGTCAAAAATGAAATGGAAATGGGGAATACGGTTCAGGCTTTCAAGTCGCCGCATGGATCGGGTCAATTCTGAACGCATCCGGTCCAAAGATTCGGCGGCCTGGGCTTTCTCCGCTGCCGTACCGAGAACCGAATAAAACACCTTCGCTTCCATAAAATCGGCCGTCGTGTCCACGGCCATAAAAGTCAAGAACCCTGTGTCGGGAGGCTGGTTCTCCAAAACGTAGGTCGAAATGGCCTGAAGAAGAAGTTCGTTCACCCGTTCAAGTCGGCGCGCCATGGCAAGATCGATCGCGACGAATTACGCGAGCTTCCGGGCAACCTTTTCTAATACATAGAACTCCAACCGATCCCCCACTTTAACTTCTTTATAATTGGCCAAGGACACACCGCATTCGAAACCCTTTTCCACATCTTTTACGTCATCCCGAAAGCGTCTTAAACTTCCCACACCGCCCTCAAAAATAATGGCTCCATTGCGAACCAATCGGGCCATGGCCGTTCGTGAGATCTTCCCGTCCGTCACCATACACCCCGCCACAGCCCCGATTTTCGGTGCCACGAAAACTTTTCGAACTTCGGCCCAGCCCTGTGTTGTTTCTTTTTCTTCCGGCTCCAACAGACCTTCCAAGGCGGCTTTTACCTCGTTCACCATTTCATAAATAATGCGGTAGGTCTTAATTTCGATCCCTTCCCTTTGGGCCATGTTTTCGGAAGAGGGATCCGGGCGAACATTGAACCCCAAGATAATGGCATCGGAAGCGGCAGCGAGTACCACATCGGAATTATTGATCCCCCCCACCCCCGCGTGAATCACCCGAATCCCAATTTCTTCATTTCCGAGCTTCAACAAAGATTCCCGGACCGCTTCCAGAGACCCTTGGACATCGGCCTTCAAGATGATGGGCATGGATTTGACCTTTCCGGACTCTGCCTGCTTGTGAAATTCTTCTAAAGAAAGATGATGACGCGCGCGCCGGGCTTCGGCATCCACGATCACCTGCCGCCTTTCCGCAATTTCGCGTGCTTCACGGTCGGAAGCCACAACAATCAACTTTTCTCCCGCCATGGGGGTACCCGCCAAACCTAAAATCTCAACGGGAAACGCGGGCCCCGCTTCTTTCACCCGTTCACCGCGATCGTTTAGCAACGCCCGGATTTTCCCCGCTTTCACACCGCACAGAAACGAATCCCCCACCCGCAATGTTCCTTTCTGAATCAAAACCGTGGCCACAGGTCCTCGACGAGGATCCAATTTGGCTTCCACCACAACCCCTTGAGCCGGTCGATTGGGATTCGCCTTCAATTCCAGTAATTCCGCTTCCAGGAGAATCATTTCGAGAAGTTTGTCGATGTTCGTCTTCAGACGAGCGGAAACTTCAACCATCACCGTTTTTCCACCCCAATCTTCCGATTGAAGCCCCAAACCACCCAGCTCCTGCTTAATCCTCTGGGAATTGGCCGTGGGCAAATCACATTTATTAATGGCCACCACAATGGGGACCCCCGCCGCTTTGGCGTGATCCAACGCTTCGACGGTTTGAGGCATCACACCGTCATCAGCGGCCACCACGAGCACCACAATGTCCGTGGCCTGAGCGCCCCGTCCCCGCATAGCGGTAAACGCCTCGTGACCTGGTGTGTCCAAGAAAGTGACGACACCTTTTCCCGTTTCCACCTGATAGGCCCCGATGTGCTGAGTAATCCCACCGGCTTCTTTCTCGGCCACGCGCGCCGATCGAATCGCGTCCAAAAGAGATGTTTTTCCGTGATCCACATGGCCCATCACCGTCACAACCGGCGGTCGAGAAACCAACGTGGCGGGATCGTCCGCAGGAGCCAAAACGTCATCCGCCAACAACGATTTAATTTCCACATCAAAATGGAAGGCGTCAGCCGCCAAAGTCGCTGTATCCGTGTCCAACCGTTGGTTCAGATTTGCGATGACCCCCAGGCTCATGAGCTTTTTTAAAAGGTCCGGAATCTTCACACTCATTTTTTCGGCCAATTCTTTGACCGTAATCCCTTCGTTAATCGAAATGTTTTGCCGGGCCACCACCGGAACCGCCGGGGAGACTGGCTTGGGCACCACAGGAACAACGGGCGGCTTTGCCTGGACCGGCGCCACAGGCGTTTCGACTTTAACCGGAACGGGAGGCGGGGGAACAAGAGGAAGAGGAGACAAATCTTTTTCGGGAAGGGACCCCGTGAGATCCGGAGCGGAAACGGCAACGACTCCTTCTGTTTTTTTCTTCGACCGAGGTTTTTTTTCTGTCGATCCTTCTTTCGTCGAAACGCGTTTCGTTTTTGGAACGGAAGAAACCGTCTTGGCCTTTTTCTTGACAGGGGCGCCCTCTTTAAGAACCTTCTCGTCCGTGGCTTTCTTGACACCTGTTTTTGTGGGCGTTTTGGTTGTCTTCTTCTTTGTCTCGGTCATAGGGTTTCTCGCGCCTCGGGTTCTGGATTTCCATCGTTCACAGGGACAGGGGCGTCCGCTGCCTCCGGAAGAACGTCCTCGTCGGGAGGAGACCCCACTCCCTCGGACTTCTTGGCCAGGAACGCCTGGGCCGCCTCAATAATCCGCTCCGCGCTTTTCTCCCCAATCCCGGATAACGCGGTTAAATCGTCTGGGTTGGCCTTCGCCAAGCGGGCCACATCCGCCCACCCCCCTTTCTGCAGGGCTTCCGCCGTTTTAGGACCCACTCCCTCCAACTGGGACAATCCGTCCACAGCGGCTTGAGCGTTGGCCTGAGCGGCTTCTCGTTTTTGGCCCTCCGATCGGACGTCCAAACTCCAACCGGTCAATTTGTTCGCCAAGCGCACATTTTGACCGGATTTTCCTATGGCCAAGGACAACTGATCGTCCGCCACCAAGACTTCGGCCCGTTTTTCCACATGACTCAAAATTTGAACCATCAGTGGCTTAACCGGGGACATGGCGTTCCCGATAAAGGTCGAAGTGTCCAAGGTGTGGGCGACAAGGTCAATCCGCTCCCCTTGCAACTCATTGATGATCGGCCGAACACGGGAGCCCTTCACTCCGACACACGCCCCCACGGGATCCACCTTGGGGTTGTTGCTCCGCACCACCACTTTGGAACGGAACCCCGCTTCGCGAACCACGGTGACCACTTCCACCGTCTTCTCATAAATTTCCGGTACTTCTTGTTCGAAAAGCCGTTTGACAAAATCAGGATGAGCGCGAGAAAGAATGATCTCTGGTCCCCGCTGACTCCGCTCGACTTTGAGGATCAAGGCGCGAATCCGATCGGCCACAGCCCAGTGTTCCCGACGAACTTGTTCACGCACCGGCATAATCGCCTCGGACCCCCGCCCCAAATCCACCACGATGTTCCGGCTGAGGAACCGGAGAACGGTTCCGTTGATCATGGTTCCTTCTTTTGGTTTGTATTCCGTGTAAAGGGTTTCTCTCTGGGTTTCGCGAACTTTCTGAGTCAAAACTTGTTTGGCGGTCTGCGCCGCGATACGGGCGAAATCCCTGGCGTCCACAGGAATCCGAAGCTCCCCCCCTTCCACAACCCCGTTGCTCACCCGAGCGGCTTCCGCCGCGGTGATCTCCACCAAAGGATTGGTCACCGTCTCCACAATACTCTTAACCACATGAGCGGAAATCTGCCCCGACTCGGTATCAATCGTCGCCACCACATTGACCATTTGGCCGGCGTGTTTTCGATAGGCGGACACGAGGGCCTGCTCCACCATGGAAATGATTTCCTGCTTGGGAATCCCCTGGTCTTTTTCAATTTGTTCCAACGCCGAAATCAGTTCATTGCTCACGTGTTTGACCTCTCCAATGGGATCGATGGATCCAGCTTTGCGGACGAGACGTCAGCCAAGGGGATCCAGACCAACCCGTTGGTCCGATCCAAAAGGACTAGTTTCTCGCCATCCAACCCTTCAATACGACCATGAAAATTTCGTTGATTGTTTAACGGCACAGCGGTTTTCACCACAGCGTCAATTCCCTTGAAACGCTCAAAATCCTCTTTCTTTTTCAAGGGCCGATCCAATCCCGGGGAAGACACTTCCAGCGAATACGGATGAGAAATCAAGCCACTCTCTTCCACCAACTGTCCCAACCGGTCATTCCATTCTTCACAATCTTTGAGACCAAACCCACCCGTCTTATCGATAAAACACCGAAGAATCCAGCCATTTTCTTCTGTCCGAAATTGAACGTGAACCAGGTCCAAGCCAGCGGATTCCACAAGGGGACGGGCCCGTGCCTCAATCTCTTCCGCAATCCCCATAGCCTCAGCCCCCCAAAAAATAAAAAAAGTGGCCAAGATCAGCCACCGGGTCACAGAATATCAAATTACCCCTTTTCCCGCAACAAAAATGCTGGATCGTGAGTTCAAAGTGCCATTGCACCAAGCAGATATGAAGACCTGCGCTAAAATAGGCAGGTATGAAACCCTACAAACG